>DAOVGH010000084.1 GCA_030672485.1 Desulfobacterales bacterium
ACACCTCCCCTTGCACTTTTCGGCCACTATCCGGGTTACTTCGTTGTGTTCTTCCCAGGCCAATGTTGGACTCTCACCCGTGGTGCCCACAGCCAGTATCCCACTCACACCACTTGCAATCTGAAACTCCACCAATTTCTCGAGGCCCTGAATATCTATCTCATGGTCCTTGAACGGCGTGATCAGGGCCGTGTAACACCTGCTAAACATCTTAGCACCTCCTTTTTTAGGTTGCTCCTTTCCCAAAAAAAAGCAGCCGGAGCACACTCCAACTGCAACCCTACCAAGAGAGCACTCCACGGAAAACCGTGACAGTCCTACGGATCTTCTCCGCAGGCCCAGCCCGCTTTCGTAACAGGCCAAAAGCAGACTTCGGCGGTGCGCCCTTTCACTGCAAGGTCCAGCCACGGAGCCTGTTCCCCTCCCCTGCGGCCACTGATCAGCACCGCGCCTCAACTCTGGCTCAAAATCACCCTAAAAGATGAAATCCCACGTGTCAAGAAAAAAGTTGGTTACTCTCAGGCCCTGAGTGTGGTGATCAACTATAGCAAATTCTTCAATACCGGCCTTAGCAATGTCTTTATAACACACAATGAGACAATTCCTACTAATATGACAAGAACGGTCGTGTAGTTGCATTCGTTGATAACGAGTCCCAACGCTACGCTTGCTGCAGGGGGATGTTCCGTATTTGTGATTACCATGACAAATATCGCCAATCCCACAGATATCGCACCGAATACTACATATGAGAACCCCTGGATAATGGGTAGCTGCGTCAGCAATGGCACCGAAGATAAGTAACGGCAAAGGCAACCTGCACCTACCCCAACGAGATATCCTCCTATCAGAAACCTCGGCCTTGACACCTGTGCCTCAGGCATGGTGAACGCTATAAAGAAACTAGCGCCCAAAGCAGCAATGACAGCGGCATTTGACATAGCATCGAGGCTTAGTAGTACTAATAAAATAGACAGGGCTGCCAAGGTGCATTGCAATATGTATCTAGCCTTATTGCTCCTGAATTTATCATCAAATATTTCCATTTTGGAACCCTCACTTCTTCGTCAACCATATGGGCCATGATTGAAGCCAACGTTCCCCTCTGGAAAACCTTTCCCGTCCCATCTTCCTCTTCTATAGTGCTTTTCATACTATCTAATGTCAAATGGTCTTTTGCGGCTTTCGGCAACCACGTTTTTATATGAGAGAATCGAAAGCGGTATAAATCGGGCGCACCCTGAAAGGCCCAGGACAGGGCCAATGGTTTTGCTTTGTTTTTTTTTAAAAATGGGTTATTATCAAACCGTAACGACCGATTAGAAGTCGCTCTGTACCTTTCTGGATGACATCTCATCAAAAACAAACCAAGGCAAGCTTTATCCAGATACGGTAAGGCCCGGTTGGCTCTAAAGGCAGGACTTAGATGCTTAGTAAATATCCGTCTTGATTATCTTCAAAAGAATACCCTACAGAATTGGTTAATACAGAGGCGGGGGAAGAAATGCCTGAAACAAGGTCAGCTCCACATCTCAAACTCATTCAGGAAGCAGACATAAATGACAAGGTTGTGCTCATCAGGGTTGACCACAATGTAGTAAAAAGGGGGCAAATAGAGGATCCTTTCAGGATAGATTCAACCCTGGGCACTCTTTTCCATATTGCATCAAGAGGCGGAAGACCGATCTTGATGACCCATGTCGGCAGACCGAGGGACAAGAGAACTGGAAAGATAAACTGCTCCCCAAATAGCTCAGTCGATCCTTTGGTTGCCTATTTGGAAGAAAAACTACGGATAAAGATTGAGGCCCCCGCCTTTTCCATCCAACCGGATCTTGGGATAACTACTATTGACAGTTCCATCCAGGAATCGATCCAAAGGTTAAAAGAGCGTAAGATAGGGGCTATTTACCTTCCGAATGTCAGGTGGTTTCAAGGTGAACAGACATATGGACCAGAACGCACCAGGTTTGCCGAGCAGTTGTCAGGCGTAGCAGATATCTTTGTAAATGATGCCTTTGGCTCATGGCAGCCTGATGTCTCCACCTTTGATATTACCAGATATCTTCCTTCTTACGCTGGTTTCTTGATGCAACAGGAGATCAAAAACCTCGAAAAGGTTCTCGATCCCGCCAGGCCTTTTTTGGCAATAGTAGCCGGTGCTAAATACGATACAAAGATAGGGCCATTAAAAGAATTGTATCAGCGGGTAGATCATTTGATCTTAGGAGGTGTTATCTATAATGCCTTTCTGAGCGCTCAATTCGGCGTAGAGATAGCCGGGGTTCCTGAGGAGGATGTTGATCTTGCCTTAGAGCTTGTCCGGCTGGATAAGGAAAAAAATAAGATAGTAAGGCTCCCATTGCTTGTGGAATCCGAAGATTTCGGGGAAAGGAAACAGGGAAAAACAAAGACTGTAGCCATCAAGGATTTCCGGAAAGGTGACAGATACAATTACATCCTTGATGCGGGTCCAGACGCCTTTCATGAAAAGCCTGTAGTGGATATAATTAAGTCGGCCAAAACCATCTTTGTTAATGCGGTTATGGGTCTCACACCTCACTTTTATGATGGCTCAAGGGCCCTTTACGAGGCAATAGATGAAAACCACAGAGCCCTAAAATTGTACGGAGGAGGTGATACCCTCCAGGAGTTAAAGAACCTCTGCCCTGGCACATACATGAGGGGTCTGAACAATCCCGACTGCTACTATTTCACGGGTGGAGGTACAGTCCTCAAGGCATTGGAGGAGGGAAGCCCCTTTAAGATTAAACCCGTAGAGCCACTTGTAAGAAGATAAATCCAATGCGAATCACACCGATCTTTGATCCCCAGGAAAGCCGCAGGCCCATGAGGGTGGCTGCCCTTATGTCGGGCTCAGGAACCAACATTATCCGGCTCCTTGAAAGAGAAAAGGAACTGGAAAATGAGCCCAATGGTTCCCCCTTTAGAATTATCTTCATCTTCAGTGACCGCTCTGACGGTGTCTCAGCAGGCGAGAGAATTGCCCTTGAGGCTGGAATCCCTTACTTCAGTTACGACATAAGGAGGTTTTACTCCCTGAAGGGATTAAAGAGGTCCCACCTGACACCTGAAGGTTTGGCAGCCAGGAAGGAATTCGACTCCGTGGCCTCTCGTCTGATCAAGGCATTTGATGTAGATATCATTGCCTTGGGGGGATACATGAGTTACCTTACCTTAGGAAGATGTGTCAATGTGCATCCAGCTGATCTATCCATACTCACATCTGATGGAAAAAGGAAGTACGTTGGCGATCATGCAATGGCTGATGCAATAGCCAATGGAGAGGCTTCTTTACGTGCCTCAACCATCTGGACAGACGCCGGGGTGGACACTGGCCCGCTGTTGATGGTCTCAAATCCCCTGAAAGTTGAAGTGCCCATGCCATTACCAGATCTCCTCAAGGACAAGCTGGCCTTTAGGAAAGTGATCGATGAACACCAGAGACGCCTTAAGACGGTCGGCGACTGGAAGATCCTTCCCTTAACGGTGGAGATGATTGCTCGGGGGCGCTTTTCCCTGGATGAAAATAATATCGTTTGTGTGGATGGACGCCCTGCACCCAAAGGCTACAGGCTTGAGGAATAACTTCAGACACTTTAGCAGACTTAAATAGGTTCCTAGTTTCATGGCGCATGATTTTACTCTTGCAAGAGAAAGGATGGTAAAAGATCAGTTAGCCGCCAGGGGCATAAGAGATGAAAGGGTTCTCCAGGCTATGGGTAAAATCCCCCGACACCTTTTCATTGATGAGGCCCTGGCTGGGGAGGCATATGATGACCATCCGGTGCCCATAGGTGAAAATCAAACCATATCACAGCCTTACATTGTAGCCCTCATGACAGAGGCATTGGAGCTGAGGGGAAACGAAAATACCCTTGAGTTAGGAACAGGTTCCGGTTATCAGACAGCTATTCTGGCTGAATTGTCGAGCATGGTTTACACCATAGAGAGGATCGAATCACTCCTTGCAAATGCCAGAAAGATATTGGTCCAGTTGGAATATGATAATATCGTGTTTAAGGCCTTTGATGGAACCATGGGCTGGAAGGAATACGCCCCCTTCGATACTATCATAGTAACGGCTGGCGCACCAAGCCTACCAAAGCCCCTTATAGATCAGCTGGCAGATAATGGGCGGATGATTATCCCTGTTGGCGACAGATACAGCCAGGAGTTGATAAAGATTGTTAGAAACGGAAAACGTTTAGAGCAAAAGAGCCTCGGAGGATGTCGTTTTGTTAATCTCATCGGTATCCACGGCTGGCAAGATTAGGAGACCTCGATGAAGCTAGATGAATTTCCTGAGGATATCAGGAAATACCTGGTCCCCGAGCCATCAGGTAACATGTTCTACAGATGTCTTGGCTGCAGGGGTGAATTCGATATTGAAAGACTTCTTTACACCTGCCCATCTTGTGGCGGGATATTGATGCTTTATCATCAATTGACAGGGGAAAAGAAAAATATAGAGGGTACCTTATGGAGAAGGATCTTTGACTACAGGAGGATGCTTAACCTCAATCCCCTTAAGGGTATCTTCCGCTATTATGAGTTCATTGCCCCCATTATCCCGTTAGAATCTATAATATATCTTGGCGAGGCTCATACCCCCATAGTCATGGCCAATCAAAACCTCGAAAAACTGGTAGGCCTCCCCTTCTATTTTAAAAATGAAGGACTGAATCCAAGTCTATCTTTTAAAGACAGGGGAATGGCCTGCGCTTTAAGTTTTCTCAATTACCAGGCCAAAAAGAAGGGTATGAAAAACCTATTAACGATATGCGCCTCTACCGGTGATACCTCAGCCTCCGGGGCACTATATTCCGCGTATCTCAGTAATCTTCTGAAGTCGGCCGCGGTTCTCCCTAAAGGGAAGGTCACATTGCAACAACTCTCACAGCCACTTGGAAGTGGGGCAACGGTCTTAGAGATGCCGGGAGTCTTCGATGACTGCATGAAGGTGGTAGAAGAGCTAAGCGAAGGATATGAAGTTTCCCTTTTGAATTCCAAGAACAGCTGGAGAATTGTAGGCCAGGAATCATTCGCCTTTGAAATAGCCCAAGACTTTGATTATCAGGTGGCTGATAAGGTTGTAGTTGTTCCAATTGGCAATGCTGGCAACATAACGGCTATTATGAGTGGCTTTTTGAAATTTTTAAAGGCCAATATCATTGCCGAGCTACCCAAAATCATTGGCGTCCAGTCAGATCATGCTGATCCCGTATATCGCTATTATCTGGAGGATGACCCTTCTCGGCGGAAATTCAAGCCAGTTACTGTAAAACCGAGTGTTGCCCAGGCAGCCATGATCGGGAATCCTGTCTCTATGCCGCGCGTTATCGATCTAATCAGGGAATATGATCGGGCAGCTGGTCAAAAAAGGATATTCGTTGTGTCTGTAACTGAGCAGGAGATAATGGATGCCATGATCGTAGCAAACAAAAATGGTCATATTGCCTGTACCCATGGAGGCGAGTGTATGGCCGGGTTCGTAAAGGCCGTAAAGGCAGGCCTTGTGTCCAAAGGAGAGATAGGTGTACTTGATGCCACAGCCCATGTCCTGAAATTCTCCTCATTCCAACAGATGTATCTTGCCGATAGATTTCCATCTGAATTCGGGGTCAGGCCAAGAAAAGAATTTAAGAACACCCCTGTTACGATCGGGCTAAAGGGTCTCAGAAAACAACCACAGGCTGGAAGGCCACTCCAAGGAAAAGACCTTGACCGCTTCACTAAGGCAGGTGCAACGGAAATCGCCAGGGCCCTCAATCTAAAAAAAAGATAAGCTGAAGATGAAAATAATCAAAAGGTATTTTTATAGGGAATTCCTTACCTTCTTCTTTATCTCCGTGATTACGTTCTTGATTATCTATATGGTGGTGGACTTCTTCGGAAAAATAGACAACTTTCTTGAGGCCAATGTCCCCATGAATGTGGCCTTTTCCTATTTTCTCTATAAGATACCCTTCTCCATACAGCAATTGATCCCTGTATCAGTTCTTATATCTGTTATGTTAATGCTCAGCATAATGAATAAACACAATGAAATACTGGCTATGAGGAATTGTGGACAAAGCCTGTTCAATATCTCTTATCCCATAATAGTAATCTCTACTCTTACTGGAATTGGGTCCTTTTTTCTCGCTGAATCCATTGTCCCGATTACCAGCTCTATGGCCAACCGTATATGGAATATCCAGGTTGAAAAAAGGGATCCTAAGGGAGCCTACAAGTTGTCCCACCTCTGGTACAAGGGCAAGGATGCCATATACCAGATCAGGGCCCACGACAGCAGGAAGCATACAATAGAGGGTTTCTCTGTCTTTTTCCTTGATAAAGACTTCACACTAACGAAAAAGATCGATGCCAGGAAGGCAACATGGATTAATGATAGATGGTATCTTAATGATGGGCTTATACAGGAAATTGAACCTGACGGGTCGAGGAAATCAACGAGGTTTACTCACTATTCAATACAAGTTCCCGAAGGTCCTGAAAATTTTGAGAGATCCATGAAGACACCAGAGGAAATGAGTTTTTGGGAGCTCAGAAAATATGTGGGAAAGATAAGCCAAGAGGGTTATGATTCAACAAGATACCAAGTGGACCTTCATATCAAAATAGCCTTTCCCTTTATCTGTCCTATACTTGCCCTAGCGGGAATTCCTCTTGCCTTGAGGAGGAAAAAAGGCGGAATTGCCTTTGGTATTACCATTGGTATCGGTATTACTTTTCTCTACCTCCTGGCATTCGGCCTATCAAGATCTCTGGCCATATCCGGAGCCCTGCCCCCAATATTGGGTGCATGGATAGCAAACCTTCTTTTTTCACTCTTTGGCATTTACCTTATGCTAGCGAGAGAGATTTGAGGAAAGACTTCAGGATGACGGAATACTTGCCTCCAAGGCCATTGCTATCTTCTTTTTGAGCTCGGTTAAATCAAAAGACTTGATAACATAAGAATCTGCAGCAATGGATTTAATGTCCTCTTTGAAGGCGTCGTAGGCTGTGCAGAGTACTACTGGCAGGTTGTAGAACTTATTCCTAATCTCCTGCAACAGATCGAGGCCATTATAGCCAACCATCTTTATGTCCAGTATAACCAGATCGGGCTTTTCCTTATCTATCCTTTCAATCAATCTATATCCATCTGTGGCTGTAATAACCTCATAACCAGCCTCAGTTAACTCCTCAGAGTAAAGTAGCCTGATATGCTCTTCATCATCAACAACTAATATCTTGGCCATGGGTAATCTCCCGACACAAAAAAGCCGACCAAATAACTACCTATGCACCCGTTTTCTTGTTCCAACGCCGGATCAAAAGGCCCTTGGAGGCCTCAAACTGGGTGCACTCTTCCTCAATAAACTCTTCAGACTCCCTTATGGACATCCTCTCTGTTTTTTTAACGTAAGAAAGGGTCTTACTGAGATAGAGAGGGATAAGGGAGTCCAGAAGCTCATCCAATCTCCACAGTTTATCTTTGTAGGCAACAGCAAAATCGACCAACACATTGAGCCAGAGAGGCGTGGGAAAGTCAAATTGCTCCGGATCCATCTCCCTTATTTCTTGTAATTTATTAACTGTTTCCCTCTGCAGTACCCTCTCCCAGATATGGCCGTAACTATTAAAGCCTTCATGAAATTTTTGAGACAATACTTCCTCATTGACCTCAACAGGCGGTGGCATCTCAGTTTCTCCAAGCCCAAAACCAAAGATTGCAGTAGGCTTACTCCATTTTGCCTTACTCCACAATGGATAAAATTTGGTCATCATACTGAAAATAGTCCCCACCACCTGTCTAAACATAGGTCCGAGATCCGAGCCAGGATCCTTGGCCCGGTGAATCTTGGGCCTGCCCATAAAGGCCTGGCAAATGGGGATATTTTCGTTCATGGCAAGGGTGGTCATCCAGATATCGATACCAAAATTAGCTACAGCATCCGACCAGGTATCGCTTTGAAGGTAGGTCTGGGCCAATTCTCCACAAAAGCCAAAATCACCACCTATGGGCTGTCTGACCCGCCTACCATAGAGGGAGCGTATCAAAGGGTAAGCGATGGAGTTTGTTATGGTACCATCATATTTATGCCTCACATAAAGGGGTGCCACAAAACCAAAATCCTGAAAGAGGGGTTCCCCGAGGTGCTTTATCCATTTTGGCGTTATGCTCTTTAAATCGGCATCAACTACCACCACCCCTTTAGCATCAAGATCAACAACCTTCTTGAAGAGGTTTCTAAAATTGTTCCCTTTCCCTTTGATACCGGGTTCTGTGGATATGTATATTTTTGGTGTACCAGTTCTTATGCCCAGAAATATCTCCTTTGTGCCGTCATTGGAGTTGTTATCACAGTTTATGATCACTGACCGCATGTTGCCGAAAAATGACTGTATGCCTTTATCTGCCTGTTGTACGGGAAAGGCAATCGTATCTGCCTCATTATAGGATGGTATTGCTACAACAAACGCCGCTTTCTTTATATTTTCAGGATTAACCTCATGCTCAAACATCTTGTTTTAATCTCCCCAACCAGCTTCTTCACCTGCCATCATCATAGAATCCCTTTCGGGCTTTTCTCCCAAGCCAACCACCGCCTACATACCGGACCAGCTATAGCTCATAGTCTTAATCTCAATTGATACAACCCTCTTTCAATCTCCTTACACTGAGATTACCTTTAAATAAGCTACAAGAAATTAGCTTTTTGTATATCTTAGGACAATACCAAAAGCAACCCAAAAGCCGTCGTGCACCAATGAAAAAGATCCCTGATGATTCATTGAAATCTGCCTTATGTTATCAATCCGTTGATTTTATTGCACTGATCACCACAAACGACCCTTCGCCATAACCCTCTTTTATAGGCTCAATGCCGCCTATCTCTTTTAAGTCCTGAAAGATGGTTTGAGAAAAACAGAAATCACTGAAACCCGCGTTTTTCAGATAGCAGACAACCTCATCAACAGAATAGAAGGTGGCCAATTCATAGAAAACACTCTCGTTTTTATGTTTCAGGTATAATTTCCCAAGTGAGCTATTCTTATCGACAAATCCAATTATAAGAGAACCATTCTGTTTTATTACCCTGTATGCCTCTTTCAATGCGACCTCTACATCATCCAAAAAACATATCGTGGTAACCATCAGCACGAAATCGAAATGGAAATCATGAAAAGGGAGGGCCTCAGCGACGCCCTCAATAACCTCAATTCCTCTGGTCCGAGCAATTTTGCTCATGTTACCTGCCGGTTCGACCCCGATTTTAATGCCCAGCGGTGCCGCGAATCTTCCGCTGCCTACCCCAATTTCCACGCCGTCCCGTCTTTCTGGCAATTGGCTGCTTATTGCTTGAAGCTCTGACTCATAAGCAAACTTGTTTCTCTGAAACCAATCCTCGTATTGAAATGGATGCTCTTCAAATGGTTTCGTTCTTGCCATAGAGCTATTCACGTTAATCAACTGCCAGGTCCTCGGCCTCTATATCTATTAAGATCTCCATATACGTTCCAAAGAAGCCCAGCTACTATATCTTGGGCTTTCCCATTGACACCCAATCATCTTTCCCCTTAATACAAACGCATTATATAGAATGTCATTGCGAGTGACCTGCCCGCCATCGTCCCGCTCTGCGGGACTCAGGCGAGGCAGGCGGGAACGAAGCAGTCCCTCGGCCAGACCTGGACTATCTGAGCGCAGTGATGGAAAAGCAGCCATACAGAGACAGCAAAAGCAACAGCATAGTAAAGGATGCTTATTGGCGTGCCTAAAGAGACTAAATCGGACGAGTACCGGGTTGCTATTGTACCGGCAGGTGTTGAACTTCTGGTCAAAAAAGGCCATCAGGTCCTTGTCGAAGAAAACGCTGGTCTGGGAGGCGCCATTCCCGGTGAGGGTCTTAAAGAAGTTGGTGCAACCATATGCCCCAGTATCATGGGCTAAGCGCAGGGAATTCTATCATCGCACGCCTTTTCCCAGTCTTCTTTCTTCAGTACCTGACATAAAATCCGAAAGGGCCTCTTTCAT
>DAOVGH010000064.1 GCA_030672485.1 Desulfobacterales bacterium
CTGCTGTGGAAATACCGATTGGTCCATGATAATTGAGACAGGAATTGATATTGTAAGCTTTGATTCATTTGATTATATGGATTATTTCATGCTGTACAGGAAGGAGATCGTAAGATTCCTGGAAGATTGTGGGACAGTTGCATGGGGAGCGGTTCCTACCGTTTCGTTTAGCGCTAATGAGAGCGTCAATGACCTTAAAACACGGTTGGAAAAAGGAGTCAATCAATTTTGTGAATGGGGGATTAGCAAAAGCACTGTAGCTGAAAGGTCAATTATTACACCTGCCTGCGGTCTGGGAGCAGTAAGCTCGGATAAGGCAGAGAGGACCTTGGAACTGCTATCCAGTTTATCGGCTACCATGTCTGAAACAAGAAGTGCCTAAAGTACTTAAAGTTCAAAATGCCTAAAGTTTAAAGTGAACACAATCCGCAACCCGTAACGGACAATTCTCAATTCACAATCTTAAGTGGCTAAAGCCAACTCAACAAGCCCAAATTTATGTCTTTTAAAGCACGAGAACAGAGTTTTCTCTAGCAGCCTCTATTTCCAGATCTGAATTCTTTTTCTTGAGCACCTCCTGGCAGAAGGTCGTTATTTCCCTCACATCACTGTCTTTCCTCTCTGGCGCATGGTGAAAGAGGACCAGCTTTTTGACATTAGCCCTGAGGGCAAGATCAAGGGCTGATTGATAATCGGAGTGTCCCCAACCCCTGTGGTCTGATATCTCTTCAGGTCTGTAATGGCTATCATGGATCAGGATATCCGCTCCCTGGCAAAAGGAAACAAAATCACTGAAAGACTTTTCCTTAACATCGAGCTCGTTGTCGGTCAGAAATACAAGGGTCTTGTTATGTTCACGAAACCTAAATCCTAAACCTCCCTGGGGATGATGGATGGGAGAACTATCTATGATGGTGTCATCAATCTCCAGGTAGCCATGGCTCAATTTGTCAATAAATTGTATGTCTGCCTTGAGTTCCTCAAACCTGACAGGGAAGAAGCCATCCCCCATTTTATTGTCAAAGCTGTATCCAAGGCCTTTCATGCATGAGTTGTACCCGTCAACCAGGATCCTGGTTGAGGAGTTATAGATCGGCGAGAAAAAGGGGAAACCAAAAACATGATCCCAGTGGATATGGGTAATAAGGAGATGGATATCCACATCCTCTTTACGGGATTCAAATTCCCTACCAAGAGACCGGATCCCTGTCCCAGCATCTATGATAAGCTTTTTGCCGTTATTGAGATCCATCTCCAGGCAAGTAGTATTTCCCCCATAGATAATGGTGTCCTTTCCTGGTGCGGGTATAGATCCCCTCGTACCCCAGAATCTGATGTTCATCTCCTTGTCCTCAGAAGGCTCGAGGCTTAAGATTTCTAAAGACTTCCTTTGAGGATGATGATTTCTACTACAAGACCTTAGTGAGTAGGATCGCTTATTGATCTGCCCTCACATTACGAAATTGGTCTATTTATGTCAATGCAAAAGAGGGATGAAACAACTCCACACCGAGCCTTGGGTGGCTGCTATCATTATGAAAAGATTTCAAAAACAAAACCTTCCCCTTGCGGGTAAAGAACAATATTCTTGCTTGTCGTACAGATGTATTCCCTGCTTGGATTATCAGGTCAGGTGGGAGATCCAGGGGGCTGCCGTAGAGAAAGATAGGAGATCTTGATATTGATGATAAGGGAAGTGCAAACAGATGTGCCGAGTGAAAAAAGAGAATTCCAGAACATGAACATAACGGGGTTCTCCGTAAGGCAGAGGAAATGGGTTTTTGGGCTCCATACGGCCATATCTATTCAGTTCATAGTGTAGATCATCTTGGGAATCTCAT
The DNA here is from genome assembly GCA_030672485.1 of Desulfobacterales bacterium. Classification (GTDB taxonomy): domain Bacteria; phylum Desulfobacterota; class DSM-4660; order Desulfatiglandales; family B25-G16; genus JABXJZ01. Next base: position 1,842 of record DAOVGH010000064.1, read on the forward strand.
AGTAGGGAGAGATAGAGATTCACTGGAATCCTTCTTTTCAATCGCTTTGGCTAGTTCTTCCGCGCGGTGCTTTTCCCCAATCTGAATTAGTACATCGTATACACTCAACGCGGTCCTTATGTTACCTTCTCTCAAGAACATGATCCCTGCCCTTAAAAGGAATTTACTTCCAAGCTCTTCATCCCCTGCCATACAATAAGTTATGCCCAGTCCATGATATGCATTGGGGTCCTGGAAGTCACAATTAATCGACTTATGGAAGAATTCTATCGCCTTTTCGTATTCCCTTCTTAAAGGACCATATATAACCCCTATCCTATAATGTGCCTTTGACATAGAGGGAAAGAGATCAAGTGCGGCAAAATAATATCTGAGGGCAAGATCAACCCTATTTTCGGCGTATAAGACCTCACCCTTGCTAAATAGCTGCCGAGCCTTGTTGAGATTGGTATCCTTGGCATATATTGTGGGAAGGATGCTAGAAATGAAAGAAGGACTGTTATAATAAGGGTTAACTTTGACAGCATTTTGGCAGAAAAGTTGCGAAAAACGTGATTATTTTGTAGTGTACTTGATAGATATGCCATCTCGGACTGATCGGTATAAACAGTCATGCAAAGGATGTGCCACGTAATACCATGAGGTTTTTGATCTATCTACTACTGATACTTTATGTCCTTAGCCCGTTTGATCTCTTACCCGAATTCTTTGTAGGACCTATTGGAGTGGTTGAAGATGTAATAATAATACTGGGTGTTCTGTACTGGTACTTCATCTACCGGCCAGCCAAGAGTCGGGCAAAATTAAAAGAGGCTTATTATCAACAAACGGAGGAGGGAAGAAGCGAACGCTACCAGGAGGAACAAAGAAGGGCCCAAACACATAAGAAACGGTCAAAACTGAATCCATATGAGGTTTTAGGCGTAAATAGAGAGGCCTCAATAGATGAAATCAAAGGGGCCTACAGAAAACTGGCCGGAAAATATCATCCGGATAAGGTTAACCACCTGGGAGAAGAATTCAAAGGGTTGGCAGAAAAGAAGTTTAAAGAGATTCAGGAGGCATATCAGGAACTAATAAATAGGTAATCCGATTATCCCACCCTGCCTATCTGGCAAACTTCTTGCTTATAATACTGTTGAGAGGCTTCAAATACAGTTGCCTATCAGGCGTGACCATTGAGCCCCGGGGCAGAAGTTCTTGGCTGAGCTCAACAAGTCCTTTGAAAAATAGTGCTCGTAGGAGTCAAAATTTTGACACTTCCTGCGACAGATAATTGACAGGCCTTGTGGCAACAGATCTCCTGCTGCAAACATCGCCGATTGCCCTACGCAAGAACCGCTCAAATTCCTTAAGGCATGTTAGAAGGGTAGAGAAGCCATCGATATCAAGCAAAAATAGAATGATAAAGAGTAAAGAAAAAACCATTCCTATTGAAAAACTAACACCTGATATGACTCTGGCCATGGACATTACCAAACCAAATGGTGATCTGATTTTTGGACAGAGTGGAAGGCTAACGAAGCCGATAATCGAGAAATTGAAAAGGTTTGGTGTAAAAAAGATTACGGTCTTGGTGGAGCGGGCAGATGGGCACCAGGACCCGAGGTATATTAAGAAAGAGATGAAAGAGATAGAAGAAGGGCTGGACTATCGTTTCAGGAGAGTCCGTCATATTCCATTGATGATGGAGCTAAAGGAGCTTATAGGTGAACATCTGAAAGGAAAATTGACCTCATGAAACAGGATATTCTGGCCAGGAAACTCGAAAGGATAGACGACCTCCCCAGTATCCCTTCTATGGTCTTTGAGGCCGTACACCTGCTTCATCAGCCAGACATCACTGTCGAGCGGCTGACGTCTTCTATCCAGCTGGATCAGGCCATTGTCTCAAAAATACTGAGGCTTGTTAACTCCTCCTTCTATGGGTTCCAGGGTAGGATCGGCAACCTTTCACAGGCCTTGGTACTTCTTGGCTTCAATGCGGTTAGAAATGCAATTCTCTCCATATCAATCTTGGATATCTTCTCTGATTTAGGTAAGGATTTTGATTCACGTCTCTTTTGGCTCCATGCTATTGGAACCGGGGTTATATGCCAGGTTATGGGTCATCAGCTTAAATACCCCCGTGTAGAGAATCTTTTCGTTGCAGGGCTGCTTCATGATATAGGTAAGCTCGTAATCATCAAGCTTTTCCCTGAGGATTTCTTTAAAATACTAAAAGAGGTCAGGGAAAAGGATATCTCCATCATTGAGGCAGAAAGGGCCGTCTTGGGGATGGATCATACGGAGATTGGATATAGAATGGCCGAAAAGTGGAAGCTACCTCAGGAAATTCAAGAGGCCCTTGGTTTCCATCACTGCCCGTGGAATGCCAAGGAAAATAGAGCAATGTCTGCCACGGTTTGTCTATCCAATTGTCTCTGCCGGGCACTTGATATCGGTTGTGGGGGCGATGCCCTAGTACCGGAGATAGATCCCAAGGTCCTGACAATTCTGGGTATTGAGCCACTCTTTATTGCTGGATGTCTCGAGGACATTGATCTTGAGATGGAGAGGGCGAAGAGTTTTTTGACCATCTTTAATGAGAATGAACTCCGAAGCCCTTCTTGAATCCCATGACCACTTTATTAGGTCTTGGAAAACCGCGTCCTCTGGGCGTGGATTCTTTACTTCCCCCGGATATCTTCCGGCCTCTCACCTTCATGGCTGTCCAGCTATATCCCCAGATAGGCCTCTTTCACATGATCGTCTGTCATCAATTCCTTGCCCGTACCTTTGAGCATGATCCTGCCATTTTCCAAGACATAGGCCCGGTCGCACATGGCTAAGGTCTGCATCACATTCTGCTCAACGAGAAGAACCGTGACATCTTGTTCATTGATCCGCTTCACCAAATCGAAGATCAGCTGCACGAGTATTGGGGCAAGACCCAAGGACGGCTCATCAAACATCATCAACCTGGGTCGTGACATCAATCCCCTGCCTACAGCCAGCATTTGCTGTTCGCCCCCTGAAAGGGTGCCCGCCATCTGTTTTCTTCTTTCCCTTAGTATGGGAAAGGTCCCGTACACATATTCCAGAGTCTCAAAGCGCTTGGCCTTGGCTTCGCCATAAAGGGATCCCATGATCAGGTTTTCCTCTACACTCATTTCAGGGAATAGACGTCTCCCTTCGGGAACGTGGACGATGCCATGCCCAATAATCTCATGGGGTGGCAAATGATCCAGACGCATATCATTGAATTCGATGGTTCCCCTCTTTGGTTTGAGCAGGGAGGATATAGTCTTGATCGTGGTGGATTTTCCCGCCCCATTGGCACCCACCAGAGCCAGAATCTCCTTTTCCTTAACATCAAAGGTAACATCCCAGAGAACCTGTAGATCCTCATAGAATACATCTATCCCGTTAACCTTGAGCATATCCATCTCCCAAATATGCCTCAATTACCACCGGATTGTTTGCAACCTTCTGGGGTGTGCCTTCCGCGATGGTCTGGCCGAAATTAATAGCATGGACACGATTGGATATGGTCATGATTACCTTCATGATATGCTCTACAATTAAGATGGTAATGCCCTTATCCCTTATCTTCCTCATAAGTTCAATAGCAGCATCCAGTTCCGTAGGATTTAAACCAGCTGCAGTTTCGTCCAGAAGTAAGAGTTCTGGTTTTGTAGCAAGAGCACGGGCAATCTCGAGCCGTTTTCTTCCCCCTAAGGGGAGGCTTTTTGCTAATTTGTCCTTCTCATGCACAAGGCCGCAAAACTCCAAAACCCGGTATGCCTCGCCTTGTGCCTCTTCCATGGTACGAGCGCGGCAAAAGGCAGAGGCTGTTACATTGCCCAGAACTGTCATCCGGGAGAGGGGTTTTACAACTTGGAAGGTTCGGCCTATGCCGAGACGACAGATTTTGTAAGTCTTCAACCCCTTTATGGTTTTTCCCTTGAAAACGATATCCCCGGCAGTTACGGGAAAATAGTTATTGATACAATTAAAGATAGTGGTCTTCCCCGAGCCGTTCGGCCCAATAAGACCAAAAATTTCATCCTCTTCTACATGGAAGCTGACATTATCTACCGCCCTGAGCCCCCCAAAGGATTTCGTGAGATTTTTTACTTCAAGGAGTGCCATTTATCTTCTCCCTTTTCCCCATCAAGTCGATTCCTTGATTCTGAGAACAGTTCGTTTGATTTTTGGCCAGTCGCCCACAATGCCGTTTGCCAAAAACATAATCACAAATATAACCAATAGGCCGAAAACCAGTGCATGAGCCTGACTTATCCATTTTGGACCCACCCCAAAGAGCGCACTTCTGAATGCTTCCTGAACCCCCACCATAACAAAGGCCCCAACAGCAGGACCTAGAATGGTGGCGACTCCTCCCACAATACCGACCAGAATGGCCATTATGGAGATATGATGGAGGGAATATACGACCTCCGGATCAATAAATCCCATATAATTCATATAAAAGGCCCCGGCCATCCCCGTAAAAAAGGCGCTTGTCAAGAGGGACACATTTTTATAAAGGGTTGTATTTATTCCCAGGGATTCCGCGGCGTCCTGATCCTCCCGTATCGAGACAAAGTAATATCCCCATTTGGCTTTCATAAGCAGATGAATCACATAGACACAAAGAATGGTCATAGCCAATGCAATGTAATAGTAAGGGACCTTGCTTTGAAAGGTCTGGATGATGAGGATCCCAACCATCCCTTCGGTTAGGCTTTCCCAGTTAATGGCGGCGAGCCTGAAGATTTCGCCTCCAGCCAGGGTAGCCAGGGCAAAATAGGGGCCCCTCAATCTGAGACAGATCAAGCCCACAATAAGCCCAATCACCACGGAGACCATGCCTCCAAACATCATACCCCACCAGGCAGAAACCCCCACTTTTGTGATAAATAGTCCGGCGGTATATGCACCGGTACCGAAAAAGATGGCATGCCCAAAGGATACCAAACCGGTATAGCCTGCCAGGAGATTCCATGAAGATCCAACGACAACCCACATAAGGGCAATGATGACCAGGTGTTGGTAGTAATCCGAATGGATGACAAGCGGGAAAAGCAAAAAAACGACTCCCCCAACAAGGAATGCCAGGTTTCTCTTCTTCATAGTCTTCCCTACAGTTTGGTCAATCGTTTTAAACCGCCAGGCAGGAATACCAATACAAGCACGAATATTACAAAACCGATCATTTCCCTATATCCCATGCCGATGTAGGTAGCGCCGAGGGATTCCGCAATGCCTAAGACAAGTCCACCAAATATTGCCCCTACCGTACTTCCGAGGCCTCCCAGGATGGTGATAACAAAGGCCTTCAAGGTAAACGGCCCGCCAATATCGGGAAAGAGATAAAAGATTGGTATTAATAGACCTCCAGCCGCTGCCGTCAGTGACGCGCCTAACCCAAAGGTTATGATTGTAATCCGGCTGCTGTTTACGCCCATCAAGATAGCAGCATCCTTGTCCTGCGCTGTGGCCCGGATCGAACGGCCGATATCCGTCCTGAGCAAGAACCAGAAAAGGGCCACTGTGAAGGCAATTGCAAAGATAAAGGCGATACACATTGGTACATTAAAACAGATATCGCCCAAGAAGAAGACCGAGGAACTATATGATGTTTTGACTGTTTTGTAATCCGAGGAGAAGATAAACCTGGCTATTTCAGCCAGCACCATGCCTATTCCAACAGTCATCAAAACCTGATTTTCA
>DAOVGH010000071.1 GCA_030672485.1 Desulfobacterales bacterium
CAACCCCTCGTCTGCAAAGCTGAAATACATATTGTCTCCTATAATGATGTGATCTAATACCTTAATTTGCATAGTGTTTAAGGCTGCAATCAACTCCTTTGTAATCTCTTTATCGTTTTGGGAAGGCTCCGGACTGCCTGATGGGTGATTGTGGACAAAGATAAGAGAGGCGGCGTTATGTTTGATGGCGCTCTTTATAATCTCGCGTGGGTAAATTGAACTTATATTTAATGTACCTTCAAAAAGATCTTCTGCCTCTATAATCTGATTTTTTCCGTCCAGGAATATGACCTTAAAAACCTCTTTTCTGAGATCACGCATGGAATGGTAAAGGTAATCAAAGACCTCTTTTGAAGATTTGCATATGGGTTTTTGAAGGATTTTCTCTTTAAGAAACTCCCTGGCTACTTCCTGAACAAGTCTTATTCCAAAGGCATTATGTGGCCCGATCCCTTCAATTTCCTGAAGCTCCTCCGGTGGTGCTTCAAGAACACCTCTTAAGGTCTTGAATCTCTTTATGGCTGCTTTTGCCTGCTGTTTGCAGTCTTTTTGAGGTGTTCCCAGGGTCAGGAGAAGCTCTACTATCTCATAGTCATGGAAGCCAGTAATACCAGATTTAATAAGCTTCTCCCTCAGTCTTTTTCTATGTCCTTCTCCTTTAACCTTTGGCCTTTCCATTGTCAGTCGTAATCATTATGTAAAAATCCTGGGCATCGATCATATTTTGAACATATGCTCTATAATCCCTCTAAATACTCTGCCAGATAAAGACTATTAGCACAGTATTGAGGAGATTTCCAGATGCACTTAACGCAGCGAATCACAGCATTCCTCAACTGACTTCTATAGGTCGGAAAGGTGGCTCAACTGTGCGGTAGGCGGATTAGGGAAGCTGGATTAAAAAGATTTACCTGTTATAGGTGAGTTAGTCCCAATGAGTTTTAAATTAGATAAGCTTAGCTGCCCTACTTAGGGCGGCTTTTTTCTTTTGGCTGGCATTCAACAACGAACAACGAGATTATATACTAATGAGCAGAGTCAATAAGCCTTTGAACTTCTTCGCTCGTTGGTTGCATACTCAAAGGGCCTGTCCCTCTGCAAGTCAAGGAAGCAACTGCATTCGCAAATTCACCCAGTTTGATTAAAGGCAATTCTTTCAGGATCCCTGCGATTAATCCTGCATCAAAGGCATCGCCGGCACCAACCGTATCCTTCACTTCCACTTGAAAAGGTTTGATCCGGGCCTCTTCTCCATTGCGCATGAGATAGCAGCCTTTTTCACCCATCTTTACGGCACATATGGATGGTACGCGCGAAAGAGAGGATTTTAGATCCCCTGGTTCTTTTTCCCAGCCGAGTAAACGCATCTCGTCATCAGTGATTTCAAGGATATTCGCGTATTCGTTGATGGTATGAGAGATGATCGCCCTGGCAACGTCCTTCTTCCACAAGGCTGGCCTATAGTTAACATCATAGGAAATCAGGATATTGTGTTTTTTGGCAAACTCCATCAGTTCAAAGGAGACCTCAAGGGCTTTTTGACTTATACCCTGACTTATGCCACTTAAGTGGATTACCTTTGCCATACGAACAAATTCCCAATCAATATATTTGCTGGATATAAAGCTTGCTGCGGAATTCTTTCGATAGTAGGTGAGGTGGTGCTTACCGTTCCGGAAAGAGGCAAAGTACAACCCCGTCGTATGTTCATCATCTATTTGAACCTGTGAGATATCTACCCCTGCTTCCTGCCACAGTCTCTGAAAGCTCTTCCCGAATTCATCAGAGCCAATGCGGGTGATATATGCTGCCGTGTGCCCGAGTTTGCTCAAGGCTAGAGCAACGTTAGAGGTGTCACCGCCCCAGGTTTTGGAAAGGGGAACATCATCACTCACTGATCGATCAACAGGCGGATAAATGCCTATTAATGGTTCACCAAAAGAAATCACTTCTACTGGAGTTTCTGTCGGCCTTACCATAATAGATACCCTTATTGGATAAAGATGAGAAAGGATTAATCTATACGATTAAACGCATCGGAGATATACGGTTAAGATAATTTACGAAAACATGCCAGAATGCCCCACCCGGAAGGGCGGGGAGCTTTACTAGAGCATTAACGTATCTCTTTTTCTATTATACCATTATACCACAAGTGTTGCCTATGTATCTCAGCCTAAGCAGCAATAATATGGTGTGAGAGGTAAATAAGGTAAACCCTGTATTTTTTGGTGAAAAACACTGCATTTTTTTGAGGTGGATTGCTGTCTAGGCTAAAAGGCACCCACACTCAGGGCACTCAGTCCATACACTTAAGAACGCTATGTTCTGAATCATTAAGGTTGTTATTAGCTACAGCATGCCATAAAGAAGGCCGAGAGCCATTCCACCGAGGAGGATTACAAGAAAATACACAAGAAATATCTTCTTGCGGACTAGGGCGAGAACCGTCACCATGGGCGCTATCCGGGTGGCTGGACCTACAACGAAATATGCCAGCGCAGCACCCTTATTCATGCCCATATTCAAGAATTGAGCAACAATGGGAATTGCCCCGCCTCCACACACATAGAAGGGAATGCTCATGGCTGTCACGATTAATACCGAGGTTCGGCTGCCTCCCATGTATCGGACAATCGCGTCCGCGGGGACATAGGTCTCAACCACTGCAGCCAGCACAATGGCCATCAAGAAATAGCACCCGGGATACTTGGCGGTCTTCCACATCATGACCAGGGCTTCGCGGAGCTTGCTTGCCGATTTTTCCTCCTCAGGAAAGGTTGACAGTTCCAAATCTTTTTTAGGTCCGGGGTTGGCGGGAGCGGCTTGCAGGGCTTCATCCGGAATGAAGCCCTTGTTGGTGAGGTAACTAACGAGCACACCACACAGCATGCCGAGAGTGATTGCCGATACAAGCCTGGCAAAAGCGATGGGAGGGTTTATAACCGTCCAGGTCCAGAAGAACATGATGGGGTTGATGAGCGGAGAAGAAACGAGGAAGGCCATGACAGGCGCTCTGGGCAAGCCGGAGGTAAGCATAGTAGCGAAGATGGGGATGACGGCGTAGGAGCCAAGAGGCGATACAGCGCCCAGCAGTGAAGCAACAAGGATACCCTTAAAACCAGATTTTCGTGCCAGGGAGGAAAGCCTTGTCTTGGGAATGTACACCGATATTATGGAGCCAATCACAATCCCTATTGTGAGGAAGTACCAGAGTCGAACAAACATATTGAGCGATATGGTATACACCATGTAAAGGGATGAATGGCGAAAACTGTCGAACAAGGTACTCAGGGTCTCCATTAACTCCCTCTATGGTTAGAGCTTCCTGCGTTGAAGCTCTATCTTCATGTGGTAGGATTTCCTTGGTTCAAAGTGAATTATTCTGTAGGGCAGGCCCTGTTGAATGCAAACTTGGATAATGCTCCAGCTTTCAAGTTTCGTCTTCCCGGGATATTATCCCCTATGCTCGAGCAGGGTTATTCAATAGGGCAGGTTGGTAGTATGGCCAATTCCCCAGGCGGCTCACCCTCATGCCAGGTCTGAGGCCTGATCTTGATCCCATTCGTGAACTCTTTAGATACCCAAAATACAACTCCATTAGAGGTATTTTCCCTGGTTTCCAGGACCAGGATTTTGCCGAGAATATCGGGAGGCAAGGCGACCGTCTCTTCTTTTTGTGGATCGGAAATAGATTCTCTTTCCTCTATGGCGTCAAAGACGTGGCCCCTTCTTGCCCCCATATTATGGCCTGCATCAATATAGACCACCGAGTACAGCCCAAGTAAATTCAAATTGTCTTTTGAGGCGACAACGTGGGCTGTAAGGGTATCCGGGCATGGAATAGGAAATATGCATGGGGAACCTGGATCATACGGTATAAGGAGGTCATCCTTATAGACAGTTCTAAATGACTCACTTATTTTAGCCACGTAGTAATCTTTCTGAGCTTTTTCTATCTTCAGTATTCCCTTAAAAGAATGGATGTATCCGAATTCTTCTCCGGTCAAGGGATGGTTAACAGGGTCTGAGATATTGTATATGGTAAACGCATCTCCGGGCTTGATATCCTCCTTATACATCTTCACATAGACTATATCATCTTTTCCAAGCAGTATCTTTTTGGCCTTAAAGTCAAAAATCCTGCCCCACGGCCCAATCCTTTCTTGGCTAAGAAAGCCGAGGGCTCTTGTATTGGTAAGGCTTGAGACATCTATTCCCATCAGTTTCTTCATAGGCTGTTTTTCCAGCTCAACAATCTTTCTCGCAGGCTGTGCTTTTTGTTCTTCTTCTTCGTATTCTAAGAGCTTTATGACATCGCCGGGATGAAGCCAGTGAGGGTTCGTAATAAATTTATTCATTTCCCAGAGCTCGGGCCAGAGGTAAGGATCGCCGTAATATTGTTCACAGACTGACCAGAGAGTATCCCCCTGTTTTACTATGTGGGTGAGCTTTTTGCCTGCTGATGAAGACGGGCTTAAGGAAAGAGCAAGAAACAAAAAAAGAACTAGATAAATACCCTTAGATTTCAACTGTCTCCTCCTTTATGAAGGTTGATTTTCGTTAATAGTAACCCATAGACTTATCTACGATTTTTTCCCTATTCTTGTCAAGAGCTTTTCCTGGGGTTAACTGAACAGAAAGCGGTTAATATGAAAAAATTGTTGAGAGAAATCTCGTTTTGTGTATTATTGGCCCAACATTTTGGGTTATTTTTGAGAGGGAGGGTTTTTGCACAATGATCAAGAAATCCTATTTTGGCCCCCATCTTATGCTGGATCTATCTGAGTGCGATCAGAAGAGGCTCAATGACCTTGATTTCATTTTTCACTTTCTCAATACCATTCCCGATAAGATTGGGATGGCCAAGATTACCCAACCTTATGTATTTCCTTATAGTGGTCTTGTTCCCGAAGACAGGGGAATAACCGGGTTTGTCGTCGTAGCTGAAAGCCATTTATCAATCCATACCTTTGTAGAAAAAAGCTATGCCTTTGTAGATCTCTTCTCCTGTAAACCATTTAATACAGATATGGCCAGAGATCTAACTATTAAGGCATTTATCTCTAAGAAGCCAAAGGTTTACATAATCGAAAGGGGAGCAGGTTTTCCAAGAGACCTCCATCTAGCCCAGGCCGCACCATGAATGATATCCCCTCTGGACGAGAGGCCTCCAATCGGACAGATTACAGGTCTGCCAGAATTATAGTATTCCCTGTTCCCTATGATTCTACTGCCACCTGGCAAAAGGGTGCAGCCTTGGGCCCGGAGGCAATAGTCAAGGCCTCAGCACACGTAGAACTGTATGATATTGAGACAGATAGCGAAGTTCACTTGCAGGGGATACATACCTTTCAGCCGCCCCATCTTCCAAGATCGCCTGAGGAGCTGGTCCGGGTTATCAGACAGAATGTCTCTTCCTTTATCAAAGACGGCAAATTCCCGGTTATGCTGGGGGGCAATCATTCAATAACCCCAGGAGCTGTACAGGGGATCAAAGATTATTTTTCAGATCTTACCGTTCTCCAGCTTGATGCACATGCCGATCTGAGGGAGTCTTACAATGGCTCTACCTTCAACCATGCCTGTGTCATGGCAAGAGTAAAGGAAGTCTGCCCGGCGGTACAGGTAGGGATAAGGTCTCTGTGCAGGGAAGAGCTTAATAGACTGGATCGATCAAGGGTTTTCTTTGCCAGAGATATCTTTTTGAAAGAGGATTGCACTGAGAAGGTAGTTGATCTTCTATCTTTCAATGTCTACGTAACCATTGACCTTGACGTGTTTGATCCTTCCATTATGCCTTCTACAGGAACTCCAGAGCCAGGAGGACTGGACTGGTGTCAAATTATTGGGCTCTTAAGAAAGGTAGCCGAACAGAGGCATGTTGTTGGTTTTGATGTGGTGGAGCTCATGCCAAATAAATACAACAAGGCCCCTGATTTTATTGCCGCTAAACTGGTCTTTCAATTCTTGAGTTACATCTTTAAAAATCGGATAATGACCGTTGATAGTTGATGGTTGTTTGTTGTGCTTATTGTGTTCACTCCGGGCACTGTAATTGCGTATTGAGATATGCGATATGCGGTTCGGATCCCACATTCGCTATCGCCGATCGTACATACGACATCTCCACATAAGCTATCTCTTATCGTACGAATGGACAAAGAATCACTGCTAAAAGATGCCATTGAGCATATAGATATCCGCTCATTCGACGCAAGACCCATAATTGAGGCATATGGCAGGATGGCATTCCAGGCCAGAAACCTGCACAATGCCTCGGATATCTTTAACAGCATGCTAAAGGATGAATCTTGCTCTATAATTCTCACACTTGCAGGTTCCCTTTTTGGTGCAGGATTAAAGGGTTTGGTGGCAGATATGATCAGATACAACATGGTAGATGTAATTGTCTCCACCGGGGCAATAATTATAGATCAGGACTTCTTTGAAGCTATAGGATTCCTTCATTATTTGGGTGATTCTGCAGTAGATGACCATCATTTAAGAAAACTTCATATTGACAGGATATACGACACCTATATCAATGAGGACGAGTTAAGGGAATGCGATTTAACGGTTGCAAGGATTGCTGATGGTCTGCCGAAAAGAACTTACTCATCGCGGGAATTCATAAAGGAGATCGGGGCGTATCTTGAGAAACATTACCCAAAAGTGAACTCCGTTATTCTCGAAACCTACAGGCATGATGTCCCAATTTTTGTTCCGGCGTTTTCGGACTCGAGCGCGGGATTTGGCCTTATTTTCCATCAGCAGCAGAATCCAAAGCGGCATCTGGTCATTGATTCTGTCCGGGACTTCAGGGAACTAACGGAGATCAAGATTGCCTCCCAGCAGACAGGCCTTTTTATAGTAGGAGGCGGGGTACCAAAGAACTTTGCGCAGGATATTGTGGTGGCTGCAGATGTTTTGGGCAAAGAGCGACCCATGCATAGGTATGCGGTACAGATCAGTGTTGCTGACGCAAGAGACGGGGGCCTTTCAGGGGCAACCCTCAAAGAGGCATGTTCGTGGGGCAAGGTTGACACCATATTTGAGCAGATGGTCTGGGGTGAGGCAACTCTTGTGTTGCCTCTCATAATCTCAGATGCCTATCACAGGGGAAACTGGAAGGGTAGGGCCAGGAGAAGATATCAAAGGCTATTTCCCTCCTAAGTTCCCCTATGCGCCGAAGGCGGATCGTTCTCGCAGCCTAGAGTAATCCTCCATATTTCATGGTCGTCGCCTATAGTAATATCCTTCCTTGGCCACTCATTATCTTCATCTGCTACTTTGACGCGCCAGGTTATAAGCTCTTCTGCATTTAATTCGTCTCTAATGCCCGGATAGTAAATATTGATGAACCCGTAAAAAGTTTCAACAACATGTCATTTCGAGCCCTTCGCTTCTGTCATTCCGAGCGAAGCGAGGAATCTTGGTATTACGCTCAGGGCAGGCTCCGCGAGAAATCTGACTTGCAATAGCAAGTCATCCTGAGCAAAGCGAAGGATCTCGTTC
>DAOVGH010000034.1 GCA_030672485.1 Desulfobacterales bacterium
AGGGTTTCCCAGGGCTTGCTCCTTAACAAGATAATTGAGACAGAAAATCCCCAGGCAATTTCCGATCTCATTATGCAGGGTCTTAACAAGGCCTATAAGAGCAATGAATTCGACTTTAAATATTTTACCGCCCCTCTAAGAACCCTTGTCCCGCGCCCAAATCCATACGCCCTCTATTTGGCACAATATATCTTGGAAGTAATAATCAATGATCCTCATGTAATAGATGTTTACGGAACAGACCTTGAAATTTACACGCTAATAGACGGTATTATCAGGCAAATTAATGAAAGATTTGAACAGACTGAGAAAGAGATCGTTAAACAACTCTCTCATAACAAATCGCTTATTCCAGGATCACGGGATTACGAGATTGCACTTGAACAACTCTTTTACAAGAAAATAGGGTCAAGCGAGAAACCCCCGAGGTAAGTGACCTAAATTAAAGGACTTATATCTGACTCATTCACTGGAAGGTTATTTATTCTGGGGCGATTTTTCCATCTTTTTCTCGCGATATTTTGTCTCCTCAACCGCCTCTGTCTCCTTCAGCTTCCTCCCGGGATGCTTTATTTCCTCAATTGTCTCTTCCAGGGTCTGTAAATCCTCCACTCGACAGGTTCTAACATCGGGATATTCTTCATCTATTATCTTTTGCGCTATCTTTCCCGGACCAAAGACAATTATCCTCTTGACTTTGTATTCTTCAATAATCCTGGCAATTGTCTGGGACCACAAAACCGGATGATCTATCTGATTTATAAGTTCTTTTTTGATCTCATCCGGATGGGTGATGACCTTTGGATCAATATTATTATCCGTCAAGGTGTTTGCGATGATAGGTATCTGGGCCTCCTTAAAGGAAAATTTCTCCTGTTCGATATAGCCTTTTAAGGCTTCGCTGGCACCATTCATAAACGGGGTATGCCATGGACCCAAGACCGGCAGATCTATAACCTTGAATTCTGATCCCTTGAGCAACTGTTTAGCGGCATTAAGATTTTTGGTTATACCGCCAAAAACATTCTGTTTGGAGGAGTTATAAAGCGCGATGTGTAGAACCTCTCTTCCTCCATAATTAGTAATGTTACTAACATCCTCCTGGCTAATTGCCCTATTTCTATTGACAACGGCCACCAGACTACCATCTATCTCCTTTGCATGGGACTTCATAATCTTTTCACGCTGACTGACAAGTTGTAGACCAGTGTCATAGTTGATAACCTCTGCTGCCGTCATGGCGGTATACTCCCCGAAACTATGACCAGCCACCACCTCCGGGGTGAGACCCAGGTTCTCCCCCTTCAATTTTTCCCTAAAGGCGGAAAAGGCTGCCCAGGAGGTAATGTATGTAGCAATCTGAACCTGTTTATCCAAATGTGTTTTCAGAACCCCCATACGGTTAGCAAGCTTATCAGGCATCTTGCCGAATATGATCTTCTCGAACTGTTTCTTAAACAGCCTGTTGGCCCTGTAGAAGACAAAGGCGGCAATCTCGAAATTATCATATAATTCATGTCCCATCCCTAAATATTGAGATCCCTGACCAGGGAAGATATAAGCAGTCTTTGGTTGCATAATGGACTACCCTCCTCTTGTAAACTCGTTTTGTAATCCTAAGAGAATAGAGAGACAGAGTCAAGGAGTAAAAGGGGTACTGTATTAAACCGTTGGTATGATCCGATCTGCCCCTGTTCAGAGAAGTTGCCGAAAAAACACGTTATTTTTGGGAAAGGCGGGCTGGCAGATCACCTTGCTCAAGACTGAGCAAATACCGCTTCACATCAATGCCTGCACCAAAACCACCTAAGCCACTAATGGAGACTACCCTATGGCACGGGATAAGGATAGGAAGCGGGTTTTTATTCAATGCCTGCCCCACAGCCCTAGCGCCCTTTGGTACACCTACCATGAAGGCAACATCTTTGTAATTTCTTGTCTCACCGTAGGGTATTGTGCACACGCCCTTCCAGACTTCATACCTAAAGGAAGTAGTATTAACGTCCCACGGCAAATCCATTGGCGGGTTATCGCCTTTAAGATAGGCCTCTAGTACATTGACTAAGGCTTCATTAGGCCTAAAATCCTTATAGAATTCAGCTCTCGGGGCTAAGGCCGTGAGCTCAGATATAAAATCGTCTTCCCTAGTAAAACGTATCCTAACCCTGACCGCCCCGATATCCGAAGAGGCCACCTGCATTGTCAATTCGTTATATTGAAATTCCCAGTAATAGATCTTTCTCACTTTCTCACCTGACTGTTTCATAGACTCAAAAAACCCCTGGAGCTATCTCCCGGATACGGCTGCTTCCCAGAGGGGCTTGAGTGGTTCATCGTGCATGTTTATCTCTTGTCTGTATCCTGGCCATTCCCTTGGGCTATACTTCTCTTCCAGGCTCCATATTCCCCTTTTGGCTTCTCTGGCCTCTGCCTCTGCTTCAAGGTATGCTGTTGAATCAAATCCTTTAGGTAGTGTACCTCGGTAAGCTACTGCAAGACCAGCCTTGACCATTTCTAGATTGATATTTTCCCCGTTTACGTAGATCACACCCAGAACACGGTTAACGGGCTCAAGCCCATAACCCCGAATGTCAACGGTCTTGTTCAAGATCATCCTGACAAGGTATTCCTTGGCCTTAGCCACATAAGGGCCCCACACGGGCGTTTCTGGTGCATCGATACCGGCCAGTCTTACCTTGATCTGAATGTCATGGCCTTCGGCCTTCACGGTATCACCGTCCCAGACATAGGTGACCTTGAATTGGCCAGCCGATGAGATGGTGGGGGGGATTAAAAGTAAGGCGATGAGGAGAGGGATTATTTTGAGAGGTTCTTTCATGGCTAATTCTGCGACTATTTTGGTCCTTCAGAGCCTGGTTTGCATCCTCGCACATAATAGACAATTTTCTTATAAAGAACTTCGGGAAGGAAGAGGTAAAGACAGAGAGATATCCATTCATGGTGGGTCTGTTTGAATAAGGAAAGCAACTCCAATTCAGGAGATATACCTTCGTATGAGTAAGGTGCAAGGCGAAGCATTATACCCTCACGTGTTATTTTTTTGGGGTGCAAAAAGCTTATGCGATACAGGTGCAACGGAGAACTGACCAAAAGCACGGAACTGTACCCCAGATTACTAACGATTTTCAGGGAGTTCCGAATATTGGACAATGTGTCGCAGGAATTCATCTCAATATGAAGAGAATTTCGGGGGACATCGTGCTCCAAAAACCATTGGAACATCAACTCTGCCCCCGATTTACCTTTTCGAGGCCGATTCCCTCCTGAGCAGACAATGGCCGAGATCCGATACTTTAGAAATAAGCAGAGCGCATGATGGCAGCGCCGTATAGATTCGTTATCAAGGTCGCAATTCGCTCTCGGCCTTCTTTTCCTACCTCAAAAACGTGAGAGGGAGGTGGAGGTCAAAAAGAGATACCAGACTTCTCGGCGCCTCACGGCTATCCGCCTCTCACGCTTCGAGGTCATTGTATAGCAAAGAGGCAGGGAAGTAAAATTTTTTGATGAAAGCTAAGGAGATAACAACTATCCTGACATCGGTTGTGAATCACTCAAGAAAACTAATCGCAACACGTGAGGGATGAAACAGGATGTCCTGTCAAGGCAGGTAGGTTAAGCCATTCCGGAAAAATGGCAGCTCTCTCTTC
>DAOVGH010000080.1 GCA_030672485.1 Desulfobacterales bacterium
AGCTGCCTGAAGGGCATCAAACCGAAAGTTTCCACCCATAACCTTGTGGTAGTATTTTGGATGAGCCCCATGGACCCTCATTATCTTAAGTCTTTGAAATGCCTCCTCATTATTTGTGGTAACCATGCCCCCATCCCCAAAGGATCCGAGATTTTTCGAGGGGAAAAAAGAAAAACAACCATAGTCGCCCATAGAACCCGCCCTTTTCACAGATCCATCAGAAGAGATATATTCTGCTCCAATGGCCTGGGCTGCATCCTCTATAACCACTACGCCTAGGGATCTTGCTACGGCCAGGATATTGTCCATATCCGCACATTGCCCGAAAAGATGAACAGGCAATATCGCCTTGAATCGAGATCTCTCCTTTGCATTGAATGTGGAGATCCTTTTCTCCAATTTCTCCGGATCAATATTATAGGCAAGATGGTCTATATCAACAAAAACAGGCGTAGCGCCTAACCTGGCAATTGAGCCGGCGGTGGAGAAAAAGGTGTAGGGAGAGGTAACTACCAAATCCCCGGGACCAATGCCAGCACTCATTAAGCATATGAGCAAGGCATCCGTGCCTGAAGAAACGCCCACCGCATACTTGACCTGGGTGTAGGCGGCTATTTTTCTTTCCAACTCCTCTACCTTTGGGCCCAGGATAAACCTCTGGGATTCATAAACCTCCAGAGTTGCCGCTATGATTTCTTCTTTGATGGCCTCATACTGTGCCTTCAAATCCAGTAATGGTATGTTCAACCCCGATCCTCGTTCTTA
The DNA here is from genome assembly GCA_030672485.1 of Desulfobacterales bacterium. Taxonomy (GTDB): domain Bacteria; phylum Desulfobacterota; class DSM-4660; order Desulfatiglandales; family B25-G16; genus JABXJZ01. The sequence continues at coordinate 766 of DAOVGH010000080.1, forward strand.
TATAAGCCTACAAGTCATATCAATTCACCAGGTTGGAAACGGGCACTACCTCGGCCTCATTGTTAAGGGCCGACCGATACTTCTTCAGGAGCATAAGGGTTTCTTTGTGAGGATGTCCAATGCCTATAGCCCGGCCTTTATGTCTTGCCAGGCTCAGTAGCCTCTCCATTTGTATCTTTAAGGCATTATCTGAGAGATCATTATCCAAAAATATGTCCCTGCAGGCTGCCCTCAAGGCCATTTTTCTTGCTACCCTAAATGCCGCACTGTTGCCACTTGTCCTGCTATCAATAAAGTAAAGGCCTCTTGCCTTCAACTCAGCCAGCACTATCGTCATCTTCTCCTCATGCTCTGTAAATCTTGATCCCATGTGATTATTGACACCAGCAACAAAGGGTATGTGGCTCAAATTCCTATTAAGTATCTCCAAAATCATTTCTTTGTCCATCGATACCAGCAAAACCCCATCCCCCGGATTAATGGCAGGATAATTGATGGGCTCCATAGGAAGATGAAGCATTGTTTCCCGCCCCTCTTTCCTGGCCCTAAGCGCGATTAATCTCGTATTAGGCGTAAAGGGTAAAACAGAAAAGGTAAGGGGCAAATCGACTTTCATAAAGGCCTTCGCAAGAGAACCGTCATAGCCCAAGTCATCTATTATAATACCGATTCTGGGATATGATAAACGATGACGAGGCTGATAAGTATCCAAAACAATGCCCAGTTTATGAGTGTAAAAATCTTTATAGTATATCTCGTAAATTATTTTATTGCCTGCCTCTTTATCTATCTTGATTTGTACCGGTATTCCCAGATTAGAAATCCTGCTGCTAATTTCCTCGCCTATCTCGAAGACGGAATGATGATGTGGAATCCTGGCTTCTATACTGTTGAAATCCCAGGTGTAGCCATCCTTGTGTCTTGGAACTACGGATAGGAAAATTATCTTCTCTTCGGGTACCCCCATCTTATAGAATCCATCGGAAATGGCCTTATCTATGAGGCATATATATTTGCCTAATTGCTCTGAAGGGGCATAAATCTCCTCGAATGGTAAGGGAGAGCTTTTTTTGTCCAATCCCGAGAGATAGCTTATCAATATAGCGAAGATCATGGCTGCTAATCCAAGACCAACAAGGGTGAGGCAAACCTCCCTTTTTCTCGTGTTTTTTGATCTCACCATGCAAAGCTATTTCATATTCATTCTTGGGTCTGTTGGCTCTCCATGTGAGAGAGAATGTTCCAGGACTGAAGTATCTGTATCGCCCTACTTAACTGGTTATCATTATCAATGCGTTCTCGGACATCCGGCGAGATCCCCTCCTCTTCCTCCTTCTTTGGCTCTGGGGTCTTTCCCTCGATATGGCCTTCCAAATCGCTCTCCCGTACGGCACTGGGCTTTTTTGCTTTGGGCTTTTCCTTTGGTGGTATAAAGGCAACCTTTATATCTGGTTGAATGCCACTTGCCTGTATCGACCTTCCGCTTGGGGTGAAGTATACCGCCGTTGTAAGGCGTAAACCTGAACCATCTGAAAGGGGGAAAAGGGTCTGTACAGATCCCTTTCCAAAGGTAGCAGCGCCTAAGACAAGGGCCTTTTTATTGTCCTGTAAAGCCCCGGCCACTATTTCTGCTGCACTAGCGCTCCCCTCATTAACCAAGACAATCATGGGGTACATTCGCGACTTCTTATTCTTATGGGCAACACTTTTTTCTTCCTTCTTATCGCGGCTCTTGATGGAAACAATCATCCCTGAATCAAGAAATTCGTCGGCCACCTCTACCGCCTGAGACAGTAACCCTCCGGGGTTGTTTCTTAAATCCAGAATCAGGCCCTCCAACTTTTTTTCCTTCTCCATCCCTTCTAAAGCCTCGGAAAGTTCTTCACCTGTATCACTCTGGAAGTTAGAAATCCTGATGTAACCTATATTAAAAGGAAGAAAAGATGAGCGAACGCTTTTTATAGGTATCACATCCCTGGTGATCACAAAATCAATGGGTTTTTCTGTGCCTTCCCTCCTGATCGTGAGCTTGACCTTGCTGCCCTTAGGCCCCCGAATAAGCTTAACTGCCTCCATTATGGATGAATCTTTGGTTGACTCGCCTTCTATCATGACGATCTGGTCTCCTGCCTTTATCCCAGCCTCAAATGCAGGTGTTCCTTCAATAGGAGAGACTACGGTGAGGACACTATTTCTGATCGTTAGCTCAATCCCTACCCCGGAAAAGCTTCCTTTTGTCTCTATCATCAACTCCTTGTACTCTTCTGGGCTCATAAAAAACGAGTGAGGATCCAAGGTTCCAACCAGACCCTTTATAGCCCCATATATAAGCTCTTTTGGGTCTGTGTCTTCAACATAGCTTTTTTCAATTTTACGCAAGACTTCACTGAATACCTCAATATTCTTATATACCTCTTCTGTGCCGGCCAAAACGTCGTGATAACTACTGCTGATTAAAGGGAAAAATACCACCCAGATGAAAACAATTGCCTTGTAGCAGAAATGACTACGTCTTGTTCTTAACATCACCGTTCTCCTCTTTTATTAGAACATTTTCTTTTCGGCCTCCGATTATATCCCCTCTTAGCCACCTTTCGGGATCCAAATAATCCCTTCCTTTTCTTATCTCAAAGTATACCCCTGGTCCCACATGCCAACCAGGATCTCCCACCAGGCCCACTGCTTCTCCGCCCGAGACCATCTGCCCTTTTTCCTTTGCTCTCTCCTCAAGGTGTGCGTAGACAGTAAAGTAATGGAATCCATGGTTAATAATTATCAACTGTCCGTATCCCTTAAACCATCCAGAGTAATCTACCCTGCCTGGATAAACCGATCTAATCTCTTCCCCTGGAGAACCCTTAACAAATATTCCCTTTCTATGCATAAATGGGTTGGATCCAAATTGTCTGACATCTCCAATTATCTCGCCGTCTAGCGGTAGCGGTAACCGCCCTTTCATTTCGGCAAACCCTTCTGGTAAAGGCCTTTCCTTTTCTTCTACCTCTTTATGCATCATGGTCTGATTGAGGGCTTGGGTAGCCTCTTTCAGTTCTCTAACCGCTTTTGCATAAAATTCCTTCTCCCTGTGTGCCCTCATTAACAAAAAGACCTTTGTTTCAATACATTTTTCAAGTTGGGCCATCCCTCTATCCTTGGCCTTTCTTAATACCTCAATCTTAGCCATATTTTCCTTGAGCAGGGCTAACTCATTCTCAAGTTGACTCCTCTGCCTGTCCAGCATATCCAGGACTTCACTGTCCTGACCCATAATAGCCTTCATGTATTTTATTGTCTTTTGAAATTCTTGCACAGTAGCAGAGGTAGCAAGAAGCCTTACATATCCAGGCCTCCCAAACTTATAGAAGGCTGCTAAACGCCTTTTTAAACATTCCTTGGCAGCAAGGAAGGACCGGTTCAGTTGCCTAATCCTTTTCTGCCCATCCTGGATCTCTCCTGAAACCCCTTTTATCTGGCTTGATAACTCCCTCAATGACTCCCTGTTCATGGCCACATCTTGTTCTAATCTTTCTATCTCCCCCAGGATGCCCTTCTCCTTGATATCAACGTTTAGCAGTTCGCTTTGCTGTTCCAAAAGATACTTCTCTGTCTGCTGAATCTGAGAACGAGTAATTTCGATAGAAGATCTCTCCTCTGCTTCTGAGGATATTACGAGGAAAAGATTGAAAATAACGACAAATAGTGCGGAAAAAAATGATAGGAAAACTTTGATTTTCGGAGTCATATTCTAATAAAGCGACCCAAGGATATAGTACTTCCAACAAAACCAATAATAATACTCATAAGCAACAAAAAAAGCATCAATTGAGTCGGAAGAAAGATTATATCAAGAGAGGCAAATCCAATTCTAAGGTCTACTCTGGCTATGGCTATGGTATAGACTAAGAAGAGAATGATGAGGGCAACTGAGCCACCGAGAAACCCTTGAATTGCTCCCTCAATCAGAAACGGAATCTTCACAAAACGATTGGTTGCACCTACGAGCTTAAGTATTTCAATCTCATCTTTCCTGGAATAGATAGTCAACTTTATGGTATTGGTGATAATAAAGAGGGCTGCCAAAAAAAGCAATCCGCCAAGAACCACGCCTACAATCTTTATTAAGTCCATTATGCCTTGAAATCTTCTTATCCACTCTTGGCTGTATTGTACCTCATCAACCGCAGGATTTGTCTCCAGCCGTGTTTTCAGTTGGTAAGGGATTGAATCCCCGCATTTATCACTCGAGACCATAATCTCGAGGGAAGCAGGCAGAGGATTCTCCCCTAAACCATCAAGTAGTCCAGCCTTGTCTCCCAACTGCCTCCTAAGGCTTTTCATGGCATCATCCTTGGAAATGAACCTCTTGATAGTCACCCCAGGAAAGTGAAGCAATTCAGTTTTTATGTTTTGAAGCACTACCCCCCCTGGCTCCTCTTTGAAATAGATAGACATGGTCAGCAATTTTCCCCTTTCCTCGGTCCAGTGGCTTAGATTTAGGAAGATCAGAATAAAGGCATCAAAGATGAGGAATGCTATAGCCATTGTGCCCACGCCTATTAGATGAACTAATCGATTATTGGAAATATTTGCCACAGCCTGCCCGACAAAGTAGCCAAAGAATGCAATCTTCATCTATATTATTCTGCCCTTATTGAGGGTAACGATTCTTCTCCTTGTATCCCTGAGTAACTCCTGGCTGTGTGTTGCCACGACTACTGTTGTACCCCTGATATGTATCTCTCTTAAAAGGGCCATTATCTCCATGGTTAAGTCAGGGTCGAGGTTTCCAGTAGGTTCATCGGCTAAGAGAATCAAGGGATTATTGATTATTGCCCGCGCAACAGCAACTCTCTGCTGTTCACCGCCTGAAAGCTGAGGTGGATAGCAATCTTCCTTGTTTGCCAAACCCAGATATCTGAGCGTCTGATGGACCTTTTTGCGTACCACAGATAGCGGAAAACCTGCTATTTCCAGGGCTAGCGCTACATTTTCGAACACATTGCGCCTTGGAAGCAGCTTGAAATCCTGAAAGACTACTCCTATTCTTCGGCGCAAAAATGCAAGCTCCCTCTCGTTGATCCTATTAAGATTCCTTCCATTGACCAACGCTTGCCCACTGCTTGTTTTCTCCGCGCGGGAAATTATCTTCAACAGTGTAGTTTTCCCTGCACCACTGGGCCCTGTGATGAAGGCAAACTCTCCCTTCCTTACTGTCAGGCTTACATCTATGAGGGCTGGATTTCTTGATCCAAAGGCCTTATAAACATGGAAGAGTTGGATCATTTCAAAGACCTTAAGGCACCATCGATCTTCATTGTTAGACTTCAGGCATAAAGGGGTTGAGCTTTCCGGTCACTTGGCATATTCAGTGGCCCTGATTTCCCTTATGACTGTTACCTTTATCTGTCCGGGATAGGTAAGATGTTTCTCTATCTTTTTTGCTATCTCCCTGCATATCATTGTTGACTCAAGATCATCTACCTTTTCACTCTCCACCATTATCCTCAGTTCCCTCCCCGCTTGAATTGCATACGACTTGCTAACACCTTTAAAAGACATCGCTATCTCTTCCATGTCTTCCAGCCTCTTCACATACGATTCAAACATCTCCCTCCTGGCCCCAGGTCTTGCACCGGAAAGGGTGTCAGCCGCTTGAAGAAGAGCATCCATGACAGAGGTAGCCTGGACATCCTCATGGTGAGCAGCTATTGCGTGAACTACCTGATCAGGTTCACCATATTTCTTGGCCAGGTCTGCACCTATAAGTGCATGTACCCCTTCTACCTCATGGTTTACGCCTTTGCCAATATCATGGAGAAGGCCAATTCTCTTAGCCCGCTTTGGATCTAACCCTAACTCTGATGCCATTATGCCACACAGGAAGGCAACTTCAATAGAGTGTTGCAGGACATTCTGGGCATAACTCGCCCTGTATTTTAACCGGCCGATCAATTTAATCAATTCTGGGTGAATACCATGAACTCCGATATCAAAAGTAGCCTGCTCCCCAGCCTCTTTGATATCTGTCTCGACTTCTCTGCTCACCTTTTCCACAACCTCCTCAATCCGAGCCGGATGAATCCTGCCGTCTTCAATCAACCTCTCCAAGGACACCTTGGCCACCTCTCTCCTAATCGGATTAAAGCCCGACAACACTACAGCCTCTGGTGTATCGTCAATGATAAGATCTATTCCAGTGGCTGCCTCCAGGGCCCTAATGTTTCTGCCTTCTCTTCCAATAATCCTCCCCTTCATCTCATCATTTGGTAAATTGACGACAGACACGCTCTCTTCAGCCACATACTCGCCAGCATATCTCTTAATTGCCAAGGCCAAAACCTCCTGCGCCTTTCTGCTAGAGATCTCCCTTGTCTCGGCCTCTATTTTCTTTATGAGTTTGGAGGCCTCATGGCGCGCCTCTGACTCCATTGAAGAAATAAGCATCTCTTTTGCCTCTGCTGCTGAGATCCCGCCAATTCTCTCTAACTTCCGCCTCTCTTCTTCAATGAGACTATTAAATTCTGTCTCTTTTCTGTTTAGATCCCTCTCCTGATTCGCCAAGGTCACTTCTTTTTTTTCAGTGAGTGATTCCCTTTGCTCAAGTTGCTCCATCTTCTTGTCTAAGCTCTCCTCTTTTTGGAACAACCTTCTTTCCTGGCTCTGGAGCTCCTTTCGCCTTGACCGCGTCTCCTCTTCAAAATCGAGCTTCATTTGATAAAGCTTGTCTTTCGCCTGTAGCTCAGCCTCCTTTCCGATCGTCTCCGCCTGCCTCCTGGCCTCAAGGATAACCTTCTTCGAATAGTCTTCTGCGGAATCAAGTTTCCTCTCCGCCATTTTTTTTCGGATGAAGATACCAATCACCGCTCCCGCTATGATTGCTGCCAATGCAACGATAGCCAACTGAGTGACTAACATGATTTCATCACCGCCTTTTATTCCTTAAGATTTTTCTTGGGGAAGAAGAGGGATTGATAGAGGCTCAGGGAAATGATAGATGGTTCGGTGCTAGGTAGAGCTCAATAACAAAAAGTGCTCTGAATGCTAGCCAAAGAAATTGAAAATCGCAAACCTGTTAACCTGCATACAAGTTCTTTCTCATATAAATTATGCATGCCTGCACTATTTCCACAAAACATCGTGCTTCGCCTGCTTTATTATAAACCCTGGTAGCAATTTTTCCTCCGCCCGAGACCATCAATCCACTCTCTGTTCTTTGTTTTCCCCCGCTCCAATGCCGTGTCGGCAGCTCTTTTTGAACCTGATCTCTCAGGTGGGCGTTCCGTTACCCCGTTAGGTCTTTTTCAATATCCAAAAAGACACACAAGGGCAAGAGGGAGCTCCCTTTTCGGTAATGTTGGCTCAAAAATCTTCCACCAAACACGAACATAGCAGGGGAATGATTTAGTTTAATGCCGTATTCAGGCCCTGTATTAACCTCTGGGACCTGTTCTTGATTTCGGTTAATAGATCCTCCTTTTCTTTTATGAGCTGAAAGTAATCGCCTGCTATATCAAGAGCAGCCAAAATAGCTGTCTTGTCATCGGACAATCCTTTTTTGGTCTCTCTTACGTCTTTCAGCTTCTTGTCCACGTATGCCGCCACCCTCAGTATCTGATCCCTATCATCAGAGCCTCTTACCACATATTCCCTGTCCCTTATTTTGATTTTGACCTTATCACCCATGGGGCTCATCTCTTAATGTGATAAGTTAAATTCTTCTATCCTTTCTAAAAGAGTTGCTATCCTTTTCCGAACTAGATCTCTATCCGCCTTTAACACCTCTATCTCGCGGGTAAGTGAGTCGATCTTCTCCTCTTGGCTTTGAAGGTTCTT
>DAOVGH010000040.1 GCA_030672485.1 Desulfobacterales bacterium
TGATGACAGCTACCTTATTGTTCAAATTTACATCCATAATTCTCCCTCCTGCCTGCCGCTGTTTCTAGACGGCTATATAAGCTAAGATCTTAACATTTATCCGCCTGAGGCGGATTTATGTCAAGTTTTATGATACTGGATGCTTGACACTGGATACTGGATAGCAAAAGAGATCTTTGGCGATACAGCGGTTTTTTCATCCGGCATCCAATATCCAGTATCGCGAAGCCTCAAGCTGATCGGTTTGCCCGTCCCGGGCCGGGAAGGCGAAGCTTCGCTAGTTACATTCTAGCCATCCCACCTTATTGTCAAGGAAAAATTATGGGCACTGTTAAAACGCCCGAGGCCCTGAGGTTGCATTTTTTGTCGAAACAAAAATTTGACTTTCCATTTTTCAGGGAATAGATAATTATCCTCAAGGAGGATGGAAAAGTGAGAATAAAGATTACAGTCGGATCGCTTGCCATGGAGGCTGAGCTAAACGAGACCCCCACTGCAAAGAAAGTGGCTGATGCCCTGCCTGTAAGATCCTCATTCAATACCTGGGGGGATGAGTTCTACTTCGCCATTCCCGTGGACGCAGAATTGGATGATAGTGCAAGGGAAGAGGTGGAGGAGGGAGATTTAGGCTACTGGCCCACCGGGAAGGCTTTCTGTATCTTTTTCGGTCAGACTCCCATGAGCAAACCGGGGAAGATCATACCGGCAAGTGCGGTCAATATCATCGGAAAAGTGGTAGGCGATGCCAAAAGGTTTAAAGAAGTGACCACGGAGGGCGAGATTTTAGTGGAAGCCCTCTGATTCCGGTTTGAGTTACTGTTAGCCTGACATACTGTTAGTCTGACCTTGACACCTTGAAATTATTAGACTATAGGGGAGAGACAAATTTCGAGCTTGAATTGAGCTGAACAATTAGTGTGCTAAAGTCCATGTGCTTCGGCTTTAGCAAGGAAGGAGGGAGAGATGAAAGTCACGTTGCGCAGTAAGGGATTGAGCCCTGATGTACCGCAATACTACATTCGCCGGGCATTGATGAAATCGATGGGATTCGGCGATCAGGATCTAGAAAGGCCCCTTGTGGCTATTGCCAATACCTGGAATGAGATCCTGCCTGGTTCATACCATTTGGACCGGATAGGGCAGGCGGTTAAGAGGGGAATCCAGGAGGCAGGAGGGATGGCAACTATGTTTAATGTTCTCGCCCCTTGCGACGGGCAGGGAGCGGGAAACGTAGGTTTCAAGTACCTCCTTCCCAGCCGAGACCTCATAGCCGCCTCTGTGGAGATGATGACCGAGCATGCCAGCTACGATGCCCTGGTCATGATCGGGACCTGTGACAAGATAGTCCCCGGGCTTTTGATGGCAGCCGCGCGCTGCAACCTCCCGACGGTCCTGGTAACCGGAGGCTGGATGCCGGTTGGGCACTACAAGGGAGATCGATTGGATATCTCCTCCATAGGCAAGTACTTTGTCATGTACAGGCAAGGCAAGATTTCAAGCGAAGAGATGAACCTTGTGGAAACCAGCGCCTGTCCGGGACCTGGGGCCTGTTGTATTATGGGAACGGCCAACAGCATGTGCATTGCTGCGGAGGCGATCGGACTTTCCCTGCCGGGAAATTCAGCCCTGTGCGCTATAGATGCCGCGCTGGAACGGCTGGCAGAGGAGGCTGGAAGAAAGGTTATGGCGCATCTGGAAAACGGCGTGAAGGCCAGGGACATCATGACGGAGGCAGCATTTCAAAACATGGTCAAGGTCTCCTGTGCTACCAGCGGTTCGACCAATCTGGCCCTCCACTTTCCTGCCATTGCCCACGAACTGGGATATCCCTTTAGCCTGGAAGACTTCGACCGCATCAGCAGGAAAACGCCAGCAATCATGGAAATGAAGCCATCCGATCCTCAATACAACATGGAGGACTACAGCCGCGCTGGCGGGCTCCAGGCAGTCATGAAATCGATGGAGCAGTTACTTGACACCAGTGTGGCGACAGTCAGCGGTAAGAGCCTGGCAGAGACCTTGAAGGAGGCTGAGATAAGGGAGCCCGAAGTCATTAGACCGCTTGATCGCCCCAGAGACAAGGAAGGAGGCTTCGCTATCTTGAAGGGAAACCTGGGGATTGCCGTGATCAAGCAGACAGCTGTTCGGCCTGAGATGTACAAGCATCGTGGTCCCGCCCGGGTCTTCGAGCAAGAGGAGGATTGTATTGACGCACTTCTAGCGGGGAAGTTTAAGGAGGGAGAGGTGCTGGTTATCCGGTACGAGGGTCCCAGGGGAGGGCCGGGGATGCGGGAGATGGTTATGGCTACCTACCTGATCGTGGAGATGGGACTTGACAAGTCCGTGGCACTGGTGACAGACGGCCGGTTCTCCGGAACCTCCGGAGGTCCCTGCGTTGGACACGTGTCTCCGGAAGCCATGGATGGTGGACCGATAGCCCTGATTCGAGATGGCGATATGATCGAAATGGACATTCCTGCCCGGCGGATCAATGTGGATGTAAACGAAGAGGAGATGGCCCGAAGAAGGGAGCAATGGAGGCCACCGAAGCCAAAGGTCACCCATGGGTGGTTGGCTCATTTTGCAAAGCATGCAACCAGTGCGGATAAGGGAGCCTATCTTGAATAAGGGGAGAGCAGTTACCTGGGGGATTGGTAAGGAGAGAGGGAGGGCTGATATTTTAGGTATACAAAGACCTCCCTGTTTCCCTTAGCACCCTTGATTGGTGACTCCGTTGTCCCGCAGACAAGAAGGCCTGATTGAGAGAAGAAGGCAATAAGATCGTCAACAATCCTTTTTTGCAAGACGTTATCTCGAACGATCCCACCCTTTTCCACCAAACCTTTCCCGGCCTCAAACTGTGGCTTGATAAGGGCGAGGATGAAACTATCTTCTTTTAAGAGCCTTGCTGTGGCCGGAACAACTGTCCGCAGTGAGATAAATGATGTATCGATCACTGCCCCGTCAATGATATCCTCTATTTCTAACGTGGATAGATGCCTGATATTGATCCTCTCAAGCACCACAACCCGTGGATCCTTTCTCAGTGACCATGCCAGTTGTCCGTATGTTACATCAACAGCAATTACCCTTTTGGCACCATGTTGAAGGAGGCAATCGGTAAATCCTCCTGTGGATGCACCCACATCCAGAATGATGAGTCCCTTCACATCTACGGCGAAGTCTCTCAGTGCTGCCTCCAGCTTTATTCCCCCTCTACTCACATAGGGATGATCAGGACCAACGAGATCAATGGAAGCGGAAGGATTCACCAGGTGCCCTGGTTTATCCACCGTTTTTCCATCAACCCTGACTAGACCGGCCATTATTATCCCCCTTGCCCCTTGCCGACTCACCAGTAATTCTTTTTCAACCAAGAGCTGATCAAGCCTTTTCTTTGACTGGGTCATCTTAACTAGTGCTTGACCGAAAACCCTGTCTTTTCGGTCAAAAATTCGAAATCCGAAGCACGAAATCCGAAGCAATGACAAAAATAAAAATGCTCCAATGACAAAAACATCGGATTTCCAATGTGTTAGTTTAGGTCATTTTGTCGTTTGGTATTCGAATTTGTTTCGAATTTCGAATTTCGATATTCGGATTTTGCCTGAACATGAGTTTTCGTTCAGGCGCTAACTACATAGTTTTCTGGCCTCTGCTATGATCTTTTTCCCATCAATCCTGTATCTCTCCCTTAGGAGGTCTTGGGGACCATGCTCGATGAATCTATCTGGAATTCCAAGACGCCTTACTGTTACATTTGACAATCCGCGGTCGGTAAGGGACTCCAGGATAGCACTTCCAAACCCGCCCTGGAGCGTATTTTCTTCCACTATCAGAACCCTTCCAATGGCTGAAGCCATCTCCGGTATCCGGGGATCCAATGGCTTTACAAATCGGCAATTAACAACCTTTACTGAGCTTCCCTCCTTTTTCAGCTCCACGGCAGCCTCAAGGGAGGGATGAACCCTGCTCCCAACGGCCAGGATGAGAAGATCCTTTCCCTCGGTCAACTCTTCCACCTTGCCTATGGGGATTTTCCGGTATTCCTCGTCTATTGGAACGCCGACACCTTTGTCTCTCGGATAGCGAATAGCAACCGGACCATCGTGGGTGAGGGCGGTGAAGAGCATATGCCTCAACTCATTTTCATCCTTTGGGGCCATGACGGTCATGTTTGGGATGATCCTGAGGTAAGAGAGGTCAAAGATACCATGGTGTGTCGGTCCATCCTCACCTACTATGCCACCCCTGTCGAGGGCAAAGACGACGGGCAGATTGGGAAGACAGACATCATGGATTATCTGGTCAAAGGAACGCTGGAGAAAGGTGGAGTAGATGGCAACCACCGGTTTGAGGCCTTCTGTGGCCAGACCTGCGGCAAAGGTCACGGCGTGCTGCTCCGAGATTCCCACATCTATAACGCGATCTGGATAGGCCCTGGCAAACTCGGTAAGCCCTGTCGCTTCAGGCATGGCTGCGGTAATGACAAATAGCCTCTTTTCTTTGGCCCCAAGTTCAACCATGGTACGGCCAAATACCTCTGTATAAGATGGCGGCTCTTCAGGAGATTTTTCCTTGATTGCGCCTGTAGCTATGTCAAAAGAACCAATACCATGAAAATAGGTGGGATTCTTCTCAGCAGGTGCATAACCTTTTCCCTTGGTTGTCAAAACATGTACGAGAACCGGGCCCTTTAATTGGGCCACATCCTTGAATGTCCTAATGAGAAGATTAAGATCATGCCCTTTTATAGGCCCTATGTATCGAAATTTCAGGGCCTCGAAGAGCATGCCCGGTGTAAGGAGGCCAACCAGGGAATCCTCACTCTTCTTTAATATGGCAAATATATTTTCCCCAACGCTCGGTATAGAGAGAAAGAAATTCTCCAGGGTCTTCTTCAGATTAACAAACCGTGGCTCTGATATCTTTCGGCTGATATAAGAGGAGAGGGCGCCAACGCTTTTAGCTATTGACATCTCATTATCGTTCAGGACGACAATCAAATCGCTGTCAGTATGCCCCGTCTGATTAAGGGCCTCAAAGGCCATACCAGCAGTCATGGACCCGTCCCCAATAACCGCAATAACCTTATCTTTGTCTCCCTTAATAGATTTGGCTGTTGTGATGCCCAGACCGGCGGATATAGAGGTTCCTGAATGACCAGTGTTAAACGAATCGTAAGGGCTTTCCTCTCTCCTGGGAAATCCACTTATCCCTTTATGCTTCCTTAACGTATGGAATTTGTCCCTCCTGCCTGTGATGATTTTATGGGCGTATGCCTGGTGACCAACATCCCAGATAATCTTATCCCTTGGTGCATCAAACACATAGTGGAGTGTAATAGATAACTCCACGACCCCCAGGTTTGGGGCCAGATGCCCGCCGTTTCGGGAAACTGTTTCTATAATAAGGTTCCGTATCTCACCGGCCAGTTTTCCCAAATCGTCTAGGTCCAAGCCCTTCAAATCGGCAGGGCTTTCAATGCGATCAAGGATAGCCCTTGTTGATCTGCTTCTTTTGTGTCCCTGTTTCATGTTTTAAGTGCCTAAAGTGAGCTGAAGCCCGCCCTGGCGCGAGGTGCTCGAATCAGCCTATTAAGCCTATAAGCCAGGTCTGGGCCAGGGTTAAAAGTGCCTAAAGTGAGCTAAAGTTGAGGGATCGAATTAACTTTCACTTATAACTTTAGGCGCTTACAACTTCCTGTTAATAATATATCTTGCCAGATCCCTTAAAGGTTCTGCCCTTTCATCAAATCTATCGAGAGCCTCCAGTGCACGGTCAACTATCGCGGTTTGAATGTGTTTTGACTCAGCGATTCCAAAGATAGAGGGATAGGTAATCTTTCCCCTCACCTTATCACCGCCTATCTCCTTACCCATAACATCCCTGTTCCCCTCTACATTGAGGACATCATCGGCAATCTGAAAGGCCAGCCCTGTGTGTTGCCCATATGTGTTAATAGATTGTATCTCCTCCTCGTTGCCTCCTGCCAGCACCGTTCCTGCTGTGACGGAGGCGGCTATCAGGGCCCCGGTCTTGTGTGTATGAATATATTCCACTACAGTAGGATCTGGATCCTTGCCCTCGTAAGTGATATCTGCCACCTGTCCCCCGACCATACCTGTGTAGCCAGCGGCTGAGGAAATTAAGTCAATCACCCTGAGCAGCGCTTTTCTCTCAACCTTTTTCTCTAACCCGTGGCGTGCCATCAGGTTGAATGCCAGGGTCAGCAGACCATCTCCGGCCAGGAGGGCTACTGCCTCCCCGAATACCTTATGGTTGGTGGGCTTACCCCTCCTGAAATCATCATTATCCAAGGCCGGAAGATCGTCGTGAATGAGGGAGTAGGAATGAATGAGCTCGAGTGCACAGGCGACAGGCAAGACACCATCGGCAGATCCTCCGACTGCCTCCGCACCAGCTATGCACAGGACCGGCCTGATCCTCTTTCCTCCGGCAAATAGGGTGTAATTCATTGCCGTGATAACATCACTCGCCAGACCGGATGGTTCGGGCATCAATTCCTCTAATGCCTTGTCCATGAGGATTTTTCTTTCCTCAAGGTAATCTTCAATCCTCTTTGACACCTTCAGTCTCCTCGGCCTCGAATGGTTCTTTCTTACTGCCGCCTTCGTCTTTGACCAGGATGGAGACCCTTTTTTCTGCCTCTTCTAATTTGTTAAAGCAGTACCTTGATAAGGCTACGCCCTCCTCAAAGATCCCAAGTGATTCTTCGAGGGGTAGATCGCCGCTCTCCAGGCGCTTTACAATATCCTCCAGTTCCCTCATTGCATCTTCGAATTTTTTCTCTTTCATTATCTCTCCAATCTCCTGCTTAGCTCGATGAGGTTTGTGGGGTTCACTCTACTCCCATTAAGCCTGATACCAAAGTGGAGATGGGGTCCGCTTGCCCGCCCCGTGAAACCAGAAAGCCCCAGGATGGCCCCTTTTTCGACCAACTCACCGACCTGCACTGAAACTTGGCTGAGATGAAAGTACATACTCTGGATATCTCCCCCGTGATCAATAAACACACTCAGACCGCTGAAGAAGTGATCTGCCACCAGTGCCACTATCCCCCTGTTGGTGGCCACAACCGGAGTGCCTTCTGCTGCCTTGAGATCAACACCTGAATGTGGGGACCTTTCCATGTCATTGAGGATGGTCCTACAACCGAAAGGGCTTACAATCCTGCCTGCCACTGGCCTTATCCACGTTCCCCTCCAGACTGGATGTTCAGCAGACCGCATGAAAGTCTCCCTCACCTTCCTGGATTCCTCCCTTACCCTTCTCAATGTAGGGGGATCAAGTTCAACCATTTCTTTCGGGAGGGTCAAATGCCTGATACCATGATCCTTTGAAAGTACACTGATTGTTTTTGCGTATGGATTACCGTCATCGGAAAGGCCAATTTGAAGTTCATAACTTCCTGGCCTTGTAGTCAAATCTGCCCCGATAAAGCCCGAGCAAATCTCATGTTTCTTATCGGTGACCAAACGAATCTTTTTCCCCATCCAGATTACCCTGGGCTCAGCGTCCCCTCTTTTCTGTATGGTTAGGAGGGCCACTTCACCCTGCCCGAGCTTGGATGGTGTTACGGTAATATGAAGTACAGATGAAGGGGATGCGTCAACGGGCGATGGGAAGAAAATGGATAAAAGTGCCAAAAGGAAATAAATTTTTCCAATCGATACAGATTTTAAGAAGAAGATTTCGGGGTAGTAGCGGATATTCATAGTGTAATTCACTCTCCCGGATCAGTCCTTTTTACCAGGGACTCGATAGTTCCCCTGGCAAGGACAATGCTGATCTCATCGCCAGTTTTTACCTGTGTGGAATCCTTAATGATATTGAGCTCAGGTAGCTTCCTGGTGATACTGTAACCTCTTTTCAAGATAGAGAGCGGACTTAGTGAATCCAGCCTATCCCGAATGGAACACGTATCCCCCTTTTTTCTATCGAGATAAAGAGTGAAGGCTTGGGTAAGGGAGTGGTTTTGGAAGGCCAGCTCCTGAGATAGCATTTCAATACTGTGTGAGGGACTATTCAACACAAGTGTTTCACTGACTGCCTTGAGGTGTTTTAGATTATCATCAATGCAGGTTTTTCCGGTTTTGAGCAAGCGGTTGTATATTTCGTCAAGCCTGAGCCAGGTATCAGCAAGATTGCGTCTTGGATCCCTTATCCGAGAAGAAAGTCCTTTTGCCCTATCCCGGATCCTATCCACAATGCCATGTATGGCTATCTCGAGCCTGGAGGAGAGACTTCTGAGGTTTCTCTCAAGGGTTTCTTGCTCCCGGACAACGAGTTCAGCAGCACCTGATGGGGTTGGTGCCCTGAGATCTGCTGCCAGATCAGAGATGGTGAGGTCCACCTCATGACCAACCGCGGAGACAACAGGGATTAGTGAGCGCCTTATTGCATATGCTACCTCTTCCTGGTTAAAGGGCCACAGGTCTTCCAAAGAACCACCACCCCGTGTCAAGACAATAACATCAACATCCAACTCCCTGTTTACGATGTCAAGGGCCTCTACAATATCACCTGCTGCCTCATCTCCCTGGACCCGAACCGGGACTATGGTAACATCCAAGTTGGGCATTCTTCGATGGGAAATCCGTAGGAAGTCTCTTATTGCTGCACCGGTAGGTGATGTGATTACGGCAATCCTTTTTGGCAGAAAGGCGATAGGCCTTTTCTTGTCCTCATCAAACACCCCCTCAAGGGAGAGCTTCTTCTTGACCTGTTCGAATGCAGCCGCAAGGGCGCCCACACCCAGGGGTTCCAGATAATCAAGGATAATCTGATATTCTCCCCTGGGTTCATATACACTTATTCTGCCCCTGGCAACGACCTTCATCCCATCTTCCGGCATGAATTTTAGATAACGTGCCTGCATTTTAAACATAACTGCCTTGATCTGGGCATTTTCGTCCTTGAGGCTCATGTAATAGTGACCAGAGGAAGGAGAGGCGAAATTTGAAATTTCCGCTTCTAACCAAACAAAATCAAACCCTTCCTCAAGGAGGGATCTTATTTCGGCAGTCAGGGCACTGACCGTGTAGATCCTTGGCGGTTGAAAGGGTAAGTCCATGGCCCTCGTTTCTCGTTGCCGGTTGCTCATTGCACGTTTTTGTCCCTCCTTTGGTGTTTCAGTAACCGGCACTTAAAAGTCAAGATTCTTGGGTGTTCTGGGAAAAGGGATCACATCCCTGATATTGGAAAGCCCGGTTACAAACTGGATGAGGCGCTCAAAACCAAGACCAAAACCAGAATGGACAACTGTACCATACTTTCTGAGGTCCAGGTACCACCAGTAATCAGCTGGGTCCAGGTTCATCTCTTTTATCCTGTTCAGCAAGGTTTCGTAATCATCTTCCCTCTGACTGCCTCCAATGATTTCGCCGACATCTGGGAGAAGAACATCCATGGCCTTTACTGTCCTGCCATCCTTATTTACCTTCATGTAAAAGGGTTTTATCTCCTTTGGATAATCGGTTACTACCACGGGCCTTTTGAACACAACCTCACACAGGTACCGCTCGTGTTCCGACTGGATGTCTTTTCCCCACTCCACAGGAAATTCGAACCCCTCCGTAACCTTGGATAGTATCTTTATTGCCTCTGTATAGGTAAGACGCACAAAGGAGCTGGTAATAATATCATCTATCGTGGCTATAAGATCTTTACCAACAAAACGATTGAAGAAACCCATATCATCTTTGCAGTTTTTCAGGGCATAGGCAAGGATACTTTTGACCAATTCCTCTGCCAGGTCTATGTTCCCCTTGAGATCGCAGAATGCCATCTCAGGCTCTACCATCCAGAACTCTGCTAAGTGCCTGTAAGTGTTGGAATCCTCCGCCCTAAAGGTTGGACCAAAGGTATACACGCTACCTAAGGCAAGGGCGTAGACCTCTGCCTCTAATTGCCCGCTGACCGTCAAACTGGCTGGTTTGCCAAAGAAATCCTCCCTAAAATCAACCTCACCATCCTCGTTCCTAAGGCTTTGGAGATCAAGGGTAGTAACCTTGAACATATCACCGGCACCCTCACAGTTACTACCGGTAATGATCGGGGAATGCAGATATATAAAAGCCCTTTCCTGAAAAAAGGTGTGGATGGCATAGGTCATAGCATTCCTGATCCTGGCCACTGCCCCGAAGGTATTCGTCCTTGGCCTTAAATGGGCTATTGTTCTGAGATATTCAAAGGAGTGCTTCTTTTTTTGTAGTGGATATGTGTCGGGATCAGCCCATCCAATGGCCTTTACATCGGTGCCCTGAATCTCAACCCTTTGCCCCTTGCCCGGTGATTCAACCAGGACCCCGTTAACCATGACCGAGCAGCCGGTTGTCAATTTCAGGATCTCCTTGGTGTAATTAGCCAATTTGTCTTCAGCTATTACCTGAATATTCTTGATGGTCGAGCCGTCATTTATCTCAAGAAAGGAGAAGCCTCCTTTTGAGTCTCTCTTGGTTCTTACCCAACCCATGATGGTTACTTCTGATCCAAAATCAGCTGATTCCAGGAGCTCTGCTATTTTTCTTCTTCTCATCATCCTCAGATAGATTTTTCATAGGTGTTCGCCGCAGAGACGCAGAGATCGCTGAGTTTTAGTTATTTTTTGCTTTCCGCTGACCCCAGAGGAATAGGCTTCGCATTCCACAGGGCAGGGAAGGCGGAAAGCAAAAAGACTCAGATCTATGGGAGGTAGAAAACCTTGCAAAATCATTTATCTCTGCGTCCTCTGCGTCTCTGCGGTGAGCAGTTATAATTTTTCTTCAAATTCATTCATAAATTCAACAAGACTTCTTACACTATCTATAGTGACAGCATTATATAGGGAGGCTCGACAGCCGCCTATAGATCGGTGCGCTTTAAGGCCATGGAGTCCATTACTTGTGGCCTCACTCAGAAACCTTTGCTCTAATTCTTCATCGGGCAAGCGGAAGGTAACATTCATCATTGAACGGCTTTTGAGCTCTGCTATACCCTGGTAAATCTCGCCGTTGTCTACGGCCTCATAGATCAATGAGGCCTTTTCCTCATTTATTCGCTCCATCTCTTCCAACCCCCCTATGGTTTCCTCGAGCCACGTAAGCACGAGATCTATGACATAAATGGCGAATGTTGGAGGGGTATTAAACAGCGATTTACTATCTCTAGCGGTTGTGTACTTGAGCATGGTTGGCAGGTTATCCGGAACCCTTTCTAGCATATCCTCCCTTATTATTACCATGGCTACCCCTGCTGGGCCTAGATTTTTCTGGGCACCTGCGTATATCAGTCCAAATGGTTTTACATCAATGGGACGGCTCATAAAATCAGAAGACATATCTGAGATCAGGGGAACACCTTCTTCATCGGGAAATTGCTGCCACTGGGTTCCTACTATGGTGTTGTTAGAGGTAAAGTGGAGATAAGACGCTTGTCTGTCCACTGTATAATCGGTGGGGAGATAGGAAAAACCCTTATCCTCTGACGTAGCAATGATCCTCACATCTTTTCCTTGAATCTGGGCCTCTTTGATGGCCTTTATAGACCAGACGCCAGTATTTATGTAGTTCACCGGTCTACCGGGAAGGGCAAGATTCATGGGAATCATACAGAATTGAAGGCTTGCACCCCCCTGAATAAAGAGCACATGGTAGTCATCGTTTAATTGGAGCAATCGTCTTGCCCTGCCAAGGGCATCATTGATAACCTCCTCGAATAAAGGCGAGCGATGACTTATCTCAGTTATTGACATGCCTGAGCCCTGGAAATTAAGAAAATTCTCCCTTATCTCTTCTAAAACCGGCAATGGCAATGCTGCGGGACCTGCATTAAAATTGTGGACCCTTTTTTCCATTATAAGTTCTTTTTTTACCCCTATTATCTCTCCAACGCTAATACCAAAAGATGCCTTCTTTTTATATCTACCCTAAAATAAAGATGCTTTGCCCTAACCTTAGTCCTTCGATTAATAAGTTCGATTACGAACTTATTTACTCAGGACTTAGTGCTGAGTGAGCAATTGCTCCATCCTAACTCGTTAAAATACGTCACTGTATTTGCGAATCGAAGCACTTAGACCTTCATCGATAGCAATCTTTATAAGCGCGGGGTTCATAACTATTAGGAAGATATAATAATTTGAAATAATATGCCAAGCAAAAAAAGATCTATAGGCGTTCTCCCTTTTACCCACCAATAGTGATTCCCTGAAATGGGATATATCATGAATCACCGATCTTAAAGAAATCTTAACCCAATCGTAATCAGAGCGTAACAAAAGTTCGATATATGTAATTTCAGGTTGGCTAAATTAAGTAGGGTCTTGAGGTAAGAAAAAGGCTATCAGGGAGCCGGCAAGCACAAAACCTGATAGCCCCTGAACATACCAAAGGGGCTTACCACCCCTTTTGTATGCTAAAAATTCATTTTACCAGAGACCCTTCCAAAAAACAAGCACAAAGGAAAGGAGGGAGGTGGGGTAAAAAAAGATTGATAGGTCTTTATAGGGTTTTGATTTGAGG
>DAOVGH010000017.1 GCA_030672485.1 Desulfobacterales bacterium
TATCTCTGGAGGTAGCTTCTCAGAAGAGATGGCCATTGGGTTTGTCGCTGCTATGTGCATAGCCAGGTTCTTAGCGAAATTTGTAAAATCTTCTGTTTTGGCGCTGAAATCGGTTTCACAATTTACCTCCACAAGAACACCAATTTTCCCACCCATATGCACATAAGACTGAATTTGGCCCTCTGAGGCAATCCTGCCTTCTCTCTTTTGGGCCTTTGCTATACCCTTTTTTCTCAATATCTCAACAGCCTTGTCAATATCCCCAGCTGCTTCCTGGATGGCATTGCTGCAATCCATTATGCCCACACCAGTCTTGTCTCTCAGCTCTTTTACCAATTGCGTTGATACTTTCAATTTGGCCTTTCCTCTTTTACTCTTCAGGTTGAATTTCTTCCGGACCTTCAGTCTCAGCGGATTTAGCGGCCTTAGCTTTCTTAGGTATGACTACGACTTCAGGTCCTCCCTTTTTCTCTTCGGCGGGCTTAAGTTCTTCTGTAATTTCTTCTCGTTCGGCCTCTTTCTTTATCTCAGCCTCTTCCTCCGCCCTGAGTCTTTCCTCCCTCTCCCTATGTCCTTCAATGCAGGCATCAGCAACAATGGAGGTCAATAACCTGATGGATCTTATGGCATCATCGTTTCCCGGGATAACGTAATCAATATCTTCCGGATCTCCGTTTGAATCTACAATGGCAACTATAGGGATTTCTAATTTTTTGCCTTCGTTTACAGCGATTTTTTCCTTTTTCGTATCCACAATAAAAAGGGCAGAGGGAAGCTCGTCCATGTCTTTGATGCCGCCCAAACTCTTTTCTAACTTTGCCAACTCTTTTTCCATCCGCAGGATCTCTTTTTTTGTATACCGGCTGAAACTTCCATCTCTATCCATCTCTTCGAGCTCTTTAAGTCGATTGATGCTTTTTCTAATGGTTTGAAAATTTGTGAGTGTGCCCCCCAGCCACCTGTTGCAGACGTGAAACATACCACATCGCTCGGCCTCTTCCACAATTGAATCCTGGGCCTGTTTTTTCGTGCCCACGAAAAGGACGGACCCGCCTTCGGATACTGCCCTCACAGCAAAGTTATAAGCATCTCTTAATAGTCTAACAGTATTCTGTAGATCTATGATATAGATCCCATTTCTGGCCCCAAAGAGGTAGGGTTTCATCTTGGGGTTCCATTTTCTGGTCTGATGTCCAAAATGAACCCCAGCCTCTAATAAGAGCTTCATGCTAATTTCGGTCATAAAAGAATTCCTCCTTCTAGTTCTGCTTTTCTCAGGCCGTATAAAAGATAGAGCTCACTTTTTCCAGTGAGTACGGGCAATCCCAAGACGTGTGTTTATTTATCCTTTTTTTATATTACTATCAAGGAAAAAAGTCCATTTCCTTTTTCGATCTTTCACCCCTAAGTAATTTGTTGGGTTTATTGAGCTTGTTTCAAAAGAGCGCTTGAGGAGGTATTTAGTTTTGGGGCTTTGGTTCATTACTTCTCCTCAGTTTTTTATAGGTTTTTTAAAAGTCAGGAAGTTTTTGCCCCGAAACGGAAATTATGGGCCGCCAGCCTCCGCCTTGACTGCCCTGATGATCTTTGGTATTGAGTACTCGACAATAAAGAAAGGACAACGGATGCTGGTAGGCGATATCTTAGCAAGGAATGCTAGGATGTACGGTGATGAGGTTGCCCTTATTGAGAGGGACCCTGCACAAGGTAGGAGGATAGAGATAACATGGAGGGCGTTTGATGATCAGGCCAACAGGTTTGCCAATGCCCTGATAGCCAAGGGCATAAACAAGGGTGATAAGGTTATTCATCTCATGATGAACTGTCTTGAGTGGCTACCTGTCTACTTTGGGATTTTGAGGACCGGGGCCTGGGCAGTCCCCTTGAATTTTCGGTTTTCTGCTCAAGAGATAAGACTATGCGCTGGAATTGCAGAGGCAAAGGCAATGATTTTCGGGGAAGAATTCATAGAAAGGGTAAATGAGATAAAGGGAGACCTTCCTACAATACAGGATTATATCTTCTTAGGCCCAGACGAGTTGGGGCCTGATTATACAGAAAGATATGAGGACATGTTGGAAAGGAGCTCTCCTGTACATCCTGATATTGAGATAAGGATTGAAGATGAGGCAGGTCTTTATTTTACCTCCGGGACCACAGGCACACCAAAACCGATACTCTTGACCCATAGAAACCTTGAGGCCGCCTGTATAATTGAGAATCGCCATCACAATCAGACACATCAGGATAATTTTCTCTGCATCCCTCCCCTCTATCACACTGGTGCCAAGATGCACTGGTTCGGGAACTTCATAGTTGGGGCGAAGGCAGGTATCCTTAAGGGGGTGAGGCCTGAATGGATCCTAGAGGCCATATCAGAAGAGAAGGTAACGATTGTCTGGCTGCTGGTCCCTTGGGCCCAGGATATCCTGTTGGCTATAGAAAATGGGGAGGTAAAGCTTGCCAATTATACGTTGGATCAATGGAGATTGATGCACATTGGTGCCCAGCCAGTCCCTCCAAGCTTGATAAGGAATTGGAAAAAGATATTTCCTCACCATGGCTATGACACCAACTATGGCCTAAGTGAGACAACTGGACCGGGATGCGTCCATCTAGGAATAGAAAATATTCACAAGGTTGGGGCCATAGGGATCCCGGGCTTTGACTGGGAATGTCAGATAGTAGATGAAGACAGAAACCCTGTCCCTCGGGGACAAACCGGCGAGCTCATGGTAAAGGGGCCAGGGGTGATGAAGGAGTATTACAAGAACCCTGAGGCAACGGCCAGTGCCCTTTTTAAGGGTTGGCTTTTAACGGGCGACATGGTCAGAATGGATGAGGATGGCTTTATATGGCTGGTGGACAGAAAAAAGGATATTATCATAACAGGGGGAGAAAATATCTTTCCAGTTGAGATTGAGGATTTTCTTGTAGATAGTGACAAGATCCAGGATGCGGCTGTTATTGGTATACCTGATGAAAGGCTTGGTGAGATTCCGGTTGCCATCATTAAGGTAAGGCCCGGAAAGGCGATGACCGAGGATGAGGTAAACGAATTCTGTCAACGGTTGCCCAGGTATAAGAGGCCTCGAAAGATATTCTTTGGTGATGTACCCCGCAATCCTACAGGCAAGATAGAAAAGCGAAAACTTAGAGAGATCTATAAAGGAGGAAGGGAGAGTTTTAGGATCAGATAATGTAACCGTTCACTATTAACCTTCAGCAGGGGTAAAGGTGTGCATAAACTGCTTATAGATTCGCCTGGAAAGGAGATGTTTCTACTGGGTAACGAGGCCATTGCGAGGGGTGCCGTTGAGGCAGGTGTTGCCGTTGCTACCTGTTATCCAGGGACTCCGTCCTCGGAGATAGGTGACAATTTCTTTGCAATGTACAAGGAGGGTGGATTCTATTTCGAGTATTCGACAAACGAGAAGGTAGCGTTAGAGGTGGCGGCCGGTGCAGCCATTTCAGGTGTCAGAAGCGTGTGCACCATGAAACACGTGGGCATGAATGTTGCCTCTGATTCCCTCATGACCCTGGCCTATCTCGGTGTTCGCGCAGGTATGCTTGTTGTAAATGCCGATGATCCATCCTTATTTTCGAGCCAGAATGAGCAGGACAACAGATACTATGCGAGGCTCTCAGGACTCCCCATGATAGAGCCGACAACTGCCCAGGAGATGAAGGATATGATCGTTGCTGGATTTGTCCTCTCTGAACAATTGAAGTTGCCGGTTATCCTGAGGACCACAACCAGACTGAACCATCTGAGGGGGGCTGTCAGATTTGGGCAAATTCAGCTGGGTAAGGCCAAGGGTTTTTTCACCAAAGACCCGTTTCATTATGTGGCAATTCCCGCTGTGTCCAGGAATTTGCATAAAACCCTGATAGAGAAGTATGATCAGGCATTAGAGTTATCTGAGGGCTCAGGGTATAATCGGATTATCGGTAACGGCAAATGGGGCATCGTCACAAATGGAATCAGCATGAACTATGTTCAGGATGCTATTGGTGATCTTGGAATCGGTGATATGGTGAGAATCCTCAGGCTCGGTTTTTCTTATCCCATGCCAAAGGACTTGATTGTGAAATTCCTCACGGGTGTTGAGAAGGTCCTGGTGGTGGAAGAACTTGAGCCGGTTATGGAACATGACATCCGATCTATTGCCCAATCTAAGGGGATAGTCACCCCCATTGATGGCAAAGGGGATGGCCTTTTTCCACGGCTCTACGAGTTTGATCCGGGCCTTATCAGAAGGACTATTGCCTCTTATTTTGGTGTACCTGATGCTTCCCCACAACCCGTAGACGCAAAGGGAATTTCTGATCTTCCGGGCAGGCCGCCGAATCTCTGTGCCGGTTGTCCCCATAGGGCCATGTACTACGCAATAAAGAAGGTTTATGGACCGCATGCCATTTACCCATCGGATATTGGATGCTACACCTTGGGTATGCTCCCTCCTTTGTCCATGGCTGACATTGTTCTATGTATGGGTGCCTCTGTCGGCTCCTCCTGTGGTATATCAAAGGCCACAGATCAGAAAATCGTCTCCTTTATCGGGGATTCAACCTTTTTCCATGCAGGTATCCCTGCCCTGATAAACGCTGTTCATAATAACCACGAATTTACCCTCGTAATCCTTGATAATGGGACAACCGCCATGACGGGACACCAACCTCACCCCGGCGTAGATACCGCTCCCCTGGGTATCAAAACCAGACGCGTCTCTATCGAGTCAGTGGTAAAAGGTTGTGGTGTAGAGCACGTGCAGGTGGTCAATCCCCTTCAGGTTAAGAGGGGTATTGAGGCAGCGAAGGCATCGAGGGATTTTAATGGCCTTTCTGTTATCATATCTCAAGAGCTCTGTCCCCTGTTTGCGAGGGCAGTCAAAAGGGTCAAAAAGGTCAGACCATTCTATGTGAATCAGGATAAATGCAAACAGCATCGCGACTGTATTAATCAATTGGCATGCCCGGC
>DAOVGH010000023.1 GCA_030672485.1 Desulfobacterales bacterium
CCTGGGTCAAAAACCATGGCAGAGGCATTGGCCTGGGGTACCATTAGCTCGGTGCTTCCTATTATTGGATGGCCTTCGTCTTTTTGGCCTGGGGTTTTGCCCTCGTTCCTATTCGTCTCCTCCATGTGTTATATAAGGGCTGGCCTATTTGATATCCTCAACATCCAAGGAGATTTGATAGTAGGGAGGGAGACCCTTCCAATTGCCTTGGGAGAGGAAAAGACATTGAGGCTTTTGCTATTATTAAGCAGTTTTTTTGGTCTATTCATCCTATTGTCAACAGCTGTTGGAATAGCCTCAAACCTGGGTTATCCCCTCATATCCTGTTTTCTCATTTCATTTGTTTATCTGACAGCATACCAAAAGGGCTGGATGACGGATGGTTCTCGCTTGCAAGCTGTTGCCGAAAGCGATCTTCTTTTGGCAGGATTAGTTGCCGTTATCTGGGAAATGCTTTAGAAAATGCCCGAGGTTAGCGTTATAATCTCGACATTTAATAGGGCCCAAAAAGTGGAGAGGGCGGTTACGTCTGTTCTCAACCAGGGCTCTAAGGATTTCGAGATAATCGTAGTTGACGATGGCTCCACTGATAATACTGGTCAGGCTCTCGCCAAATATATGTCCTCAATAAGATACATAAGACACCCGGTTAACAGAGGAGCATCAGCAGCGAGAAACACAGGAATAAATAGCTCCGTAGCGCCTTGGATTGCATTTCTGGACTCTGATGATTACTGGCTTGATGAGAAGTTATATGCTCAAATGGAATTTATTGATCGAAATCCTGGGATTGTAGCGTGCCAAACACAAGAAATATGGATAAGGAGAGGTGTTAGAGTAAATCCTAAAGAAAGACATAGAAAACCATCAGGAAATATATTTAGGCAATCATTAAAGCTATGTGTGGTTAGTCCATCAGCCGTTATTTTAAAGAGGTCTCTTTTCGAAGAAGTTGGTCTTTTCGACGAGACTCTCCCAGCTGTTGAGGACTACGATCTATGGTTAAGGATATCTTGCCGTTATCCCATTTACCTGATCGACAAAGAGCTGGTTGTTAAGGAGGGAGGACATGAAGATCAGCTTTCCCGGCGATTCACCAGTATGGACCGCTTTAGGATAAGGGCCATAGTTAAGTTGATCAAAAGCGGGATACTTTCTTCAGATCAGACAAAAGCGGCTATAGAGGAATTATTTATCAAATGCAGGATATATGGAAATGGATGTATTAGAAGGGGAAAAATGGAGGAGGCGTCTTATTACCTCTCTCTGCCCGAAAGACTCGCCGGTAATGGAGATATCTTCTCAAATCGTACCATGATGCCTTTGTTTTCGGAAAAATGACTGCTTCTACCTCAAGACAAGGACCTCTAAGGGGGTTATTTGTTATTTTTTTCTCCTTTTATGATTTCAATGACTTGATCAATAAGATGAGGGAGAGGTTGAGGGGATACGCCTACTATCTCAACCCTTTCCTGTGTCAACGGGATTAATATCTTCAGGGCATTGCTTGATGAGATAGCCTGGGACATCCTTGGTGTTACTTCTCCCATCATGGAATTGGCCATAATTATAGCTAATGGGCCAATTATGATATCAGTCTCCGGAGCCGTTCTTATAATGGCATTTTCCCCAGTAGCTCCTCGATTGGCACCCGCCTTCATCATCTGAGAGGTGGCCACAGAATTCGTCCCCAAGGCAAGTATTTCGACCTCCTCGCCAAAGGTGCCCCTTAGTCTCTTTATTATGGCCCCCCCTATTCCACCCCCCTGGCCGTCCATTACCATTAGTGATCTCAAAGAAGGCCCCCCGTGGTTAGAGATTTGGATTGCGATATTTGATAATCCTGTTTATTGGAATAGCAATAAGAGGTTGAATAGTTATTCATAGTGTCCGCCAAAGGAGTAGACGAGATAAATCAATTGATCCACCTGCGGCGGAAAAAGGACTACTGAGATCGTCAATTTTTTGATAGCTTAGTAACTATATAACAGGCTAACGAGATTTAAAAAGGTTTTTTTATCTCTTTCTGGCGATTGATGGAGATGTGGACAGTTTTTACAGTGCTCTTGGTAGCTACATATTTCTTAGCATCAATCCCTTTCGGTCTTTTGATCAGTCGAAAAGTAGTAAGATTGGACATAACCAAAGCAGGAAGTGGAAATATTGGAGCCGCAAATGTTGCTCATGAGGTTGGTCTCAAATGGGGGATCATTACCCTTCTGGTAGATACCCTAAAGGGATTTATTCCTGTGGCCTTGGCTCACTGTCTTTTGAGGTCATCAGCGGAAATACACGGGGTGCTAAAGGTGGTAGTTGGTCTCTCGGCGTTGTTGGGGCACCAATTCCCAGTTTACAACCGCTTTAAGGGTGGGAAAGGGGTAGCAACATGTGTTGGGGTTTTTCTGGCTATTTCCCCGCTTTCATGTTTGTTTTCTGGAATTATCTTTTTTTTCTTAGTCTCTCTGTGGAGGTATATCTCCTTGGGATCAATAGTGGCAGCTCTGACCATGCCTATCTGGTTGCATCTCGTGGGCCATTCCAGGTTTGTAATACTGATTTCCTTGATTGTATCGCTGTTAATCACATTACTTCATAGAGAGAATATTATGAGATTGATCCAGGGACGTGAAAGAAGATGGCAGAAGAGGGAGCTTACAGCAATCGATCAACCAGACGGCCCAGATCCTCATCAGAGTAGAACTCTATTATGATCCTGCCTTTTTCACCTTTACGTTTTATGGCTACCTTGGTGGCCAAGGAGTTTTGAAGGTCTTTGGCCAAAGACTCTATGTAGAAGTCCGCTCCATCTTTTCGGCCTTTTGCCTTTTTTGGAGCCAGGATTTTCTTAACCAAGGCCTCTGTCTGGCGAACAGATAGAGATTTCTTTATGATAAGACTCCTGATCTCTTTTTGGACTGAAGGGGACTCTATGCTAACCAAAACTCTTGCGTGGCCTGGAGTGAGTTGACCATCTATGAGGTCCTGTTGGATGACAGAGGGCAATTTCAACAATCTTAGGAAATTGGCAATTGTCGAACGATCCTTGCCTATCCTTTTTGAAAGCACTTCCTGGGTCAGGTGAAAATTCTGAATCATCTCCTGGTAAGCGGATGCCTCCTCGACAGGATTAAGATCTTTGCGTTGGATATTCTCAATGAGGGCCAGTTCTAGGGCTTCCGCAGGAGATGCATCCCTTATCCATGCAGGTACCTTGTCAAGTCCTGCCTTTTGAGCTGCACGCCAGCGCCTTTCTCCTGCTATGAGTTGAAAACCATCCTTTGTCCGGCTGACCAATATGGGTTGGATAATCCCCTTCTCCTTTACGGAATTTACTAATTCCGTCATTTCAGAATCGCTGAAACTCTGTCTCGGTTGATGGGGATTAGGGGAAATAGATTCAATGGGACAATGGAAAAAACCCCTATCATCTTCTGAGATAACTGTTTCTGGAAATAAGGCTGACAATCCCCTTCCAAGGGCCTTACGTTTGGCCACGTTTATCCCCCTCTTTTAGTATTATTTCCTTTGCAAGTTCTAGATAACTC
The DNA here is from genome assembly GCA_030672485.1 of Desulfobacterales bacterium. Taxonomy (GTDB): domain Bacteria; phylum Desulfobacterota; class DSM-4660; order Desulfatiglandales; family B25-G16; genus JABXJZ01. Next base: position 3,546 of record DAOVGH010000023.1, read on the forward strand.
TGCGCCCCTTTTGATCGAATATCATAGAGAATAATTGGTTTCCCATGGCTTATTGCCTCAGTTAAACTTACATTACGTGGGATGATCGTTTGAAAAACGGAGTCTCTAAAATGTTGACGTACCTCATCGGCTACTTGGCGTGACAAATTATTGCGTGTATCGAACATTGTTAACAAGATACCGATCATCATAAGGGATTGGTTAAGCCCTTTTTTGACCAGCCTGATGGTATTGAGTAACTGACTTAACCCTTCCATAGCAAGATATTCGCACTGAAGGGGTACAAGAAAAAAATCAGCGGCAGCCAGGGAATTAAGTGTTAGAAACCCGAGGGAAGGAGGACAATCGATGAATATATAGTCGTATTGATCTTTAAGTTTAGATAAGATGTTGTTTAATAGATATTCTTTGTTCTCCATAGAAAACATCTCTATTTCTGCTCCAAATAAATCAGGATTGGCTCCGATAAGCTTAAGCATAGGAATCTGTGTATCAATAATGACTTTGTTCCCAACATGTTCGCCCAATATTAAGTCATAAAGGCTTGGTTTAAGGCTTGATGGATCTATTCCAAGAGAGGTAGTAGCGTTTCCTTGAGGATCAGAATCAACTAAGAGGCATCTTTTTTCAGCAGCAGCGATAGAGGCAGACAGATTAACAGCTGTTGTTGTTTTACCAACCCCTCCTTTCTGATTAACTATCGATATTATTGAACCCATAGAAAAGATAGTATTCCTATTAGGGGAAGGCAGCTCACGTAACTGAACGTAAGTTGTTTCACGTGAAACATCTCTATGTCTATAACCCCTCCCGGGCCTCCTTCTCCATGGCCAAAAAGCCCTGAACGTCTTTTTGATTCATCTGACTTTCACTATGAGGAGGCGGCTGCCAGGATGGGAATGTTATGTTTTCGTCAAAGTCAGGGCTCAAATAGTCAACGCAATAGAGAGCATACATCGAAGGAGGAATATTCTCAATCCAAAAATCCAGCTAACTGATGTACCATTTAGCAGCTCCCTGCTACTGGCAGTCAACCGAATTACATGACCAATTGCAAGTTCTAACTAGGAGTTTATCCGGGGACTGTTTGTGAAACAGGGGACATCATCTAGGCTGTGAGAAAATTTGAGGCTCGCATGCGCCAAGACCTGACAGATATCCGTCCAGCCAAGCATTGCTTCAATCATGCAAGTCGGTGTCACCTCCTTAAATCATTACCGAAAAACCACCGTCCACCGGTAGGGCTACACCTGTTACGAAGTCCGAGGTGCTGCTAGCCAGGAAGATGGCCGCACCTGCCAAGTCGTCTGGCTCACCCCAGCGGCCAACTGGTGTCCGAGCTAGTACGCGCTCGTTCAGGCCTGGTAACTCCTTTCGCGCTTGCCTCGTAAGGTCGGTGTTGATCCATCCTGGCAGGATGGCGTTCACTTGAATATTATCCGGTGCCCAGGCGACGGCCAAGCTCCGTGTAAGCTGCACTATCCCTCCCTTGCTTGTCCCATACGGCGCTAGTTTCGCACCGCCAAAGATGGATGTCATCGAGCCAATGCTGATTATCTTGCCACCACCCGCTTCCTTCATCGCAGGGTAGACAGCCTTCGAACACAGGAACGCACTACGCAGATTGGTGTCCAGGATTTCATCCCATTCTTCTACTAGGTAATCCTGTGGCATATTGCGGATGTTGATACCGGCGTTGTTCAGTAGTATATCAATTCGCCGAAGCCTGTCTAGCACCTGCGTGACCATGGCACGGATCTCGTCGTCGTGCCGCACATTGACTTGCAGCCCAAGGACTTGTACGCCAAACTCATTTTTGATCTCTCGCGCCGTTTCATCTGTCTTAGCTTGGTTGCGAGCCGCGATGACAATATCAGCCCCCACCGCCGCAAAGCCGCGTGCAATACCTTTACCGATGCCTCCGTTGCCACCGGTTACAATGGCTACTTTGTTCTGCAAGCTAAATAAACCTGTCATTGGCAACCCCCAAATGCATTAGTTGAAAAATGGGATCAAGGCTCCGAGTGCCCCCTTCCCGCCGAAGCCCTCCCACGGGAGGGAGTATAGGAAAAAGACAGTTTTGTGTCAAGTATCGGTCGCACGTGCTCAAGCTGTAAAGATTGTTTGGCCTATATTGTCAGTTCAAAAAAAGGAGGGGAGATTTAGTATGAGTCGCGTTGGTAATATTTCCGTGAAAGAAACGAGCTAACATGGTCAATTGCCCCTACAATGTAAAGGACTGGATACGGGTGCTTTTGAGAAGAACGGAGACATCTTGGGGACAAAGAGAAAAAGACGACTTAACCATAGCGGCCAAGGTCTCTGATATTGCTGGTGCGCCCAGCAGGATTCGAACCTGCGACCTACGGATTCGTAGTCCGTTACTCTATCCAGCTGAGCTATGGGCGCATAGTAAAAGACCAACATCCTCTCTCAGGAAAGAAGGTGCTTTTACTTAGCTATTTCTAACGGAGTAAAAATTAGCAATCCTGCGAATGATAGCTGAAGTGGAAATACCCGGGACAAGTGGTATTCGCTTGACCTCACCCCCTGTTTTCTTTATTAGTTCAGCACCTATGATGTCCTCTTCGGCCCAGTCTGAACCTTTAGCTAAGACCCGAGGCTGGAGATATTTGATTATGGCCAGGGGATCTTTCTCATCAAAGATAACTACCCCATCAACAAAACAGAGAGCAGCAAGCAATTCTGCCCTTGCTCCCACGGGCATTAGGGGACGATTTTTCCCCTTAATTTTCCGAACAGATCTGTCACTATTTAAGCCAACTATCAGATAATCTCCGCACTTCTTTGCTTCAGAAAGAAAGCGGATATGACCTTGGTGAAGGATATCAAAACAGCCGTTGGTAAAAATCACCTTTTTGCCTTCCCCTTTGACCCTTTCTACTGCCTCTTTCATTGCCGACCGGTTTTTTATTTTTGCGAGGTATTCTTCCATTCGAGATACCTTTTCACATATCCATCCACCATTTGGCTGTGATCAGCATCTAAGATTTCAGCGTAGGACTTTAGAAATCCTTTTAGATACACAAGTGCGGGAAGTTCTTCGAAATGTTCTTCCTCAATATCGTTCAATGTTTTCTTTGGTATTTTTGTCTTTCGGTATATCTCTTCTAGGCTGATTTCTCTGGCTGTCCTAAGAACCTTAATGCTTTTGCCAGTTACACGGGTTTGGTCATCGAATAGATCGAGGTTGGCATCAGAGGCTTGTTTCCCATTCTCTGCCTTTTCTTCGTTTTGAACAAGACTCTCAACGCTTACCTCCCTTAGTTTGCCTTTGACGCCATTTGATTCTTCGAGGGATGGAAACCCGATTTCCTGAGGACAAAGCTCTCCCCTTTCTATCAAAGAATGATTGTATTCTTTTCTAAGCTGGCTGTTAGTCAAAGTCTTGTATCCATGAACTAAACGGGAAAGTATTCGTTCCCTTTCCTTTTGTGTAAACAATGAATAGGTGGCAATAGAATCAGTTGAGTATATGCTCATGGCCTGATCGTATGCACATCGAACTTCGTCAAAAGATGCCCTAGGGGAAATGCCGAGTAATTTGTAATAGTTTTGGTCGGTCAGTTTCTCCATGAATCACTGGATATCTGGCTAAAAGGCCTTTAACGGGTAGAAAAGTCTAGTCCTAATTGATAGGTGGGTAACATCTTTTGGCTGATCTCAATAATCTCCTCAAATGCCTTAGAATGGGGGAAATAATCCATCAAGGGCTTCCTCTGGAGTAAGCCTCTCCTAACGTTGTTATCATAGCTGACATTTCCCAGGAAATCAATGGGGATACCAAAATATTTCCTGGCCGCCAGAGCCATCTTTTGACCTATGGCTCTGTCTCTAGTTGTCCTTGCCTGGTTAACAATTAGTTTGATATCCAAGCTTGAGAGATAGCTTGCTATACTATCCCCAAGCTCTGGTTCGATCTTTTCTATGGCTTCCAGGAGATCAAAGACTGAGTAAAATTTGTGTCCATCCCTCTGCATGACTCCTTTATCTATCATGGATTTCACCACTTTTTGGCTGATCATGTTTCTTAAATAGCGAAAAAGGAGACTCCTTGCAAAGCGGTAAGTATTCTCAATGGATGTAGGTTCCGGCGATGTTATAAGGATACCACAGTGGGAGATTAAGAAAAAGTCAAGGGTATTAAAGGATGTACCAGGACCCAGATCTACCAAAATGTAGCTATAATTCAGCTTTTTGATATTACTTAGTATCTTTCTCTTTTGTACATAGGATAGATTGGCCATCCCTATTATGTCTTTGGCGCCAGAAATCAGTTTAAGATTATTTATCCCTGTCTTGACTATGACACCATTAATATGCGATTTTTTCTTAGCGAGAAAATCAGATAGGCCTGTTTGTGGAGGTTCTAAGCCCAAAAGGGTGTGTAGATTAGCCGTTCCCAAATCAGCATCTATCAAAAGGACCTCATTGCCTCTACTGGCTAAACAGATACCCATGCTTGCGGTAATCAGACTCTTGCCGGTGCCTCCTTTTCCACCACCAATGGCCAGTATGTAGTTCTCCACTGTTTTTGCTTTTCTTATTGCCACCTCTTCAGCCATTGCCAACCACTGGGACCTGAGTTGGGGGGTAAGATAACAGTTGATTGTACCGATTGCAACTTTTTTCTGGATATCCAATGCTTACCCTATTCATAGCGGACTATTCTTCAATCAAACAGGGTTCTTGCCAGTGTCAGACAGATGACAGTAATGGCCCCTGATCTTTTTAGGGTCCTGGCACATTCGTTCAAGGTGTAGCCTGTTGTAAAGACATCATCAACCAATACTATGTTTTCATCCTCTATGATATTAGGATATATGACGGAAAAGGCATCTTTAACGTTCTTTCTTCTTTCTTCCTTGCCTAGACCTGTCTGGGCCCTCGTATATCTTTTTCTGATAAGGGTTAGGTAATCCAATGGAGTTCCAAGTTCTGAGGCAAGTACCTTAGCGAGTGAGAGGCTTTGATTGAAGCCTCTCTCCCTTAATCTCCGCCTGTGGAGTGGTACGGGGATTGTTAAGAAGTCTTTAGGGTTAGGTATCCATTCTCTAGCAAAAGAGGAGAACAGAGTGCCAAGAGGGGATATTAGCTGAGTTTCCGAGTTGTATTTAAATCTTTGTATGGCCTCCATTAGCGGGCCTGAGTAAAGAAATGGGGCCCTGGCAAGATCATACCAGGGTCTCTTGCGAAGACAAATTTCACAGAGATGATCCTGCCCTTTTGAGGCAGGGAAAGGGAAGCCGCAAGCGGTACAAATCGGATGGGTTATAGGAGTTAGATCAGCTAAACAATTATCACACAAATGATGTGATGACGGACGATCTTCATCAGCAGATAGAAATCGACCACAGATATGACAGCGTGGAGGATATATAATGTCAATCAATCGGGAAAACAACTTCATTGATTTGATTATAGACTATATCTCCCTTTTTTGAATACAAAAAAAGGCGACCAAATAGTAATTGGTCGCCCCAAGTTTAAAAGCAAAGCCACTTTCTGCAACATTTACATCATTCCACCACCCATTCCACCGTATCCGCCTCCTGGGGGCATCGGTGGCGCTGGCGCTTCCTCTTTTGGTTTCTCGGCTACCAATGCCTCGGTCGTTAGCATAAGGGCAGCGACAGAAGCCGCATTCTGAAGGGCAAAGCGTACAACTTTGGTAGGATCAATAATGCCGGCCTTAACCAGGTCTTCATATTGAGCTGTTTCGGCATTGAGGCCAAAGGCA
>DAOVGH010000065.1 GCA_030672485.1 Desulfobacterales bacterium
CTTAAGATCCAGGATATGACCTTCAGGGATGGTCATCAGTCCGTGCTGGCTACGAGAATGAGGACAGAGGATATGATTCCCATTGCTGAAAAGATGGATGAGATAGGCTTCTGGGCCATGGAGATTTGGGGAGGGGCAACCTTTGATACCATGCACCGCTTTTTGGCAGAAGACCCCTGGGAAAGACCAAGGACACTCAAAAAATACCTAAAGAAGACACCATTTTCTATGTTACTGAGGGGGCAGAATCTTGTTGGGTACAGAAATTATGCGGATGATGTAGTCAGGGCATTTGTGGATAAGACCTGCGAGATAGGGATTGATATCTTCAGGGTCTTTGATGCCCTGAATGATTTCAGGAATTTCCAGACCGCGGTAGAACGGATAAAGGCAAACGGAAAACACTTTCAGGGGACAATCTGCTACTCCCTCACTGAGAGGCATTTAGGGGGTGAAGTGTTCAACTTGAAATACTACATGTCCAAGTGCAAGCAGCTGGAGGGGATGGGCTCTGATACTATCTGTATCAAGGATATGGCCGGGATTGTTGCCCCCTACGATATCTATGAGCTTATCATAGAGCTCAAAAAGGAGGTCAAGGTACCCATTCACTTGCACACTCACTATACGAGCGGAATGGGCTCAATGACCTATTTGAAGGCCATTGAGGCAGGTGTGGATATTGTTGACACATGTCTTGCGCCCTTTGCCATGAGAACTGCTATGCCGGCTATAGAGCCGCTGATAGTTGCCCTTCAAGGCAGCCAAAGGGATATTGGCTTTGATCTAAACAAGCTCCTTGAATTAGATGATTACCTTGAGACCATTGCACCGAAATATAGGGATTATCTCGCTACCAATAAGATGGCGGTTATAGACACTGGCGTTCTGGCCCACCAGATACCTGGTGGAATGATCTCCAATCTGGTAAGTCAGCTTAAGGAGGCCAATGCCCTCCACAGACTCTCTGAGGTCCATGCTGAGGTACCCATCACCAGAAGGGAGTTGGGCACTCCTCCTCTGGTTACGCCTACCTCCCAGATCGTTGGGGTGCAGGCCGTATTAAATGTACTCCTCGGGAGATATAAGATGATCACAAATCAGGTGAAAGACCTGGCATATGGACTCTACGGCAAGACACCCACACCAGTTGACCTGGAGATTCAGAAGAGGATACTCAAGGGTTACAAAAGAGGCGAGACACCTATCACTGGGAGGGCCGCCGATTTTATTGAGCCGGAGCTTGAGGAGGATCGAAAGAAGATCGGGGATCTTGCCAGAACCGAGGAAGATCTCCTTACCTATGCCCTCTATCCCACCACAGGTGAACAGTTCTTGAAGTGGAAGTATGGCTTAGAGGAAATGCCCGATCAAGTCAAGCCAAAGACACTGGAGGATGTAAAAAAGGAGGATGAATTAATTGCCCAGGCAAAGGCCGAGGTTAACCCTCACAATAGGTAGTTGCACCCTATAGATAAATCTTTTTCCCTTATATACACACTAAAGGTTGTCCTTAAGGTTTCTATTCTTGCGCCTCCCTTCTCCACCTTTGTCTTCCATCATTTTCAAGAAGACCTTTGTCCTCACGTTTTTCTCAAAAATATCAGCCTTAAAAGGGGGAGGGTATTCTTGACTTTGTCTGGCTCTTTGGATAACAATAGACATTATTTGTAGAGCTTGAATGTATGGTTATTGACAAGGAAAAAATCAAGGTATCCAAGGAGGTTAAGATAGGGGACCTGACGGTTGGGGGGAATGAACCTCTCTTTTTGATCTCGGGTCCCTGTGTAATAGAGAACGAAGAGATAACCCTTAAGGTGGCGAGGTTTTTGAAGGAATTAGCACAAAGGGTTAAAATTCCAGTGATATTCAAGAGTTCTTATGATAAGGCCAATCGAACATCAGTTGATTCCTTCAGGGGGCCAGGTTTGAATAAGGGATTGGAGATTCTTGAGGAGGTAAAGGCTGCTGTCGGCTTGCCGGTTCTATCAGACATACACCGGGTGAGCGAGATTGAAAAGGCAGCGGAGATTTTGGATATTATTCAGATTCCTGCCTTTCTATCCCGCCAGACGGATTTGATCATAGAGGCAGCCAGAACTAGTTTGCCAATAAATATAAAAAAAGGGCAATTCCTCTCCCCGTGGGATATGGAACAGGTTGTTTCAAAGGCTACCTCAATGGGCAATAACAGCGTTTTATTGACAGAGAGGGGGACATCATTTGGTTACAATAATCTGATCGTGGACATGAGATCCGTATCTGTTATGAAGAATTTTGGATATCCGGTAGTATTTGACGCAACCCATGGTGTACAACTGCCTGGGGGCCGGGGTACGTCTTCTGACGGGCAAAGGGAATTCGTGGCCCCTCTTGCAAGGGCTGCTATAGCCGCTGGTGCTGATGGGATTTTTTTGGAGATTCACCCAGATCCCGATTCAGCCCTCTCTGACGGACCAAATTCTCTTCCATTTGAGCAAGTTGAATCCCTTCTTATTATGCTTAAGGAGATTCACCGGGTAGCCGGAGGAAAAGGAGGGGATGATCTTAGGAGTGTGGACAAATGATTGCTTTTAGTCAAAGCTCATTATCCTTTGCTTATAGGGTAACTCTTGGTATAGTCTATGAGAAAGATACCTATGATAATGTGGCCGATGATGGGGATTTTATTTCTCTTGATGATAGTTGCCTTTTTTCTTTTTAAGGTACCCCATTTGGCTATGGTCTCCTCAAAAACATCGAATCTGATACCCGGGGAATCCCTTAAAATCTGTGATATCAAATATAGCCAGGATTATAAGAATGGCGAAGGAAAATGGGAACTCAAGGCCAAAGAGGGCCGTATTTTAGAGAAAAGCCAGATGGTGGCCTTAAAAGGTGTTTCACTAAAATTAGACTCCTTTGAAGAACCCTCCTATACTATAAGAGGAAACGAGGGGGATTATTTTAGGGAAAGTGGAGACATTATTCTAAGGGGGGATGTAACGGGGAGGTCTACTAGCGGCTATCAGATAGAAACAAGTGTTTTAATCTACAGGCAAAAAAATGAATCTGTGGAAACGGACAAGCCTATAAGAGTGATTGGTCCCTTCTTTTACGTTGAGGGAGTCGGTCTTTACATTGATCTAAGAAAGAAAACATTTACTGTAAAGGGAAATGTCTTTACAATAGTTATGAGTGGAGATTTTTTCAGATGAGGATCTCACTGCCCATTTTTCATTTCAGCGTGACCATTTTCCTCGTTTTTCTGGTGCTTCCTCAAGTCAATTCCCTTTCCCAGGTAAAGAAAACTCCCAAGAAGACCTCCTCAGAAAGCCCCATTGTTGTTCGCTCAAATAGCCTGGAGGTTGATCAGGAAAATAGGTTGATCATATTTGAAGGTAACGTTAGGGCCAAAGGAAGGGATATGGTGATAGATTGCAAGAAGATGATCGTGTACTATCTTAATAGCCCCACCAAAAATGAATCCAAAGCGGAGGCCAGAAGAATCGATAAGATTGTTGCCCTGGGGGATGTTACTATTAATAGCTCCAACGGTGCAGTAGCACGCGCAGGGAAGGCAGTTTTTTATCAGAACGAGGACAAGGCTGTGCTTACACAAAATCCCTCTATTCAACAAGGTCCAGATTTTGTAGAGGGACACCGGATAACTATATTCTTGAATGAAAACCGGAGTATAGTTGAGGGCAACAAAACAAAAAGGGTCAAGGCAACCATATTCCCCAAGGAGAAGAAACAGAAAGAGTGAAAGAAGAGAACAACAGAGGTTCTCTGAAGGTAAGGGACCTTGTTAAGTCCTACGGGAGGAGGGCGGTTGTAAACCGGGTGAATTTGGCGGTCAGCAGAGGACAGATCGTCGGACTCCTTGGACCGAATGGGGCCGGTAAAACCACTACTTTCTATATGATAGTTGGTTTGATTAGGGCTAAGGAGGGTCATATATTCCTGGATGGGCGGGATATTACTTATGAACCGATGTATATTAGGGCTCGGCAGGGGATTAATTATCTCTCTCAGGAACCATCGGTGTTCAGAAAACTCACCGTTGAGCAAAACCTTTTGGCCATTATGGAGATTATCAATGTACCGGTTCAGGAAAGGGGGACATTTCTTCAGTCCCTTCTATCCGAGCTGAACATAGGCCATTTGGCCAAGCAAAAGGCCTTTTCTCTGTCTGGGGGCGAGAGGAGAAGACTGGAAATTACAAGGTCCTTGATTACTAATCCCAAATTTATCTTACTTGATGAACCATTTGCAGGCATTGATCCTATGGCCATCAACGATATTAAGCAAATCGTTAAAGGGCTTAAGGAAAGGGGTCTGGGTATATTGATATCAGACCATAATGTCAGAGAAACCTTGGATGTTTGTGATCTTGCTTACATCATAAATGAGGGAGAGATCATCGAGTCCGGTACGCCTGAAAAGATTGCTGCAAGCGAGGTCGTTAGGTCAGTTTATCTAGGAGAAGGTTTCTATTTGTAGGTTTTGATTAGGTACATGCTATGGCACTTGAGCTCAAACAATCACTCAGGATGAGCCAGCGTATAATAATGACGCCCCAGCTTCAGCAGGCCATCAAATTCTTGCAACTATCCAGGCTGGAACTCTGTCAGACAATAAATCAGGAGATGGAGATCAATCCATTATTGGAGGAGGTTCCAGCAGAGGATGAGATGGAGGAAACCTTGCCGCAGAAGGAGGGGAAAGAGGAATCCACCAAGGAAGAACCCGTATCAGAGGTAACGGTCAAAGAGACGATAAGGGAAGATTTCGATTGGGAGGCCTACATCTCGGAATATAACACGGCATGGGTAAGTCCCTCACACGAAGATACAGAAGATAGACCATCCTTTGAGAATTTGATTTCTTCCAAGACAAATCTTTGCTCCCATCTTATGTGGCAATTACAGGTTAGCGATCTTGATGAAGTGCAAAAGGAGATCGGGAGATACATTATTGGTAATATAGACCCCGACGGGTATCTTAAGGCCTCTGTTGACAATATTATCCACTCTACCCGCAGATCAAGCGAGGAGATATTAAAGGTATTGGATATTATCCACGAGTTTGACCCTGTTGGTGTCGGGGCAACGGATACCAGGGAGTGTCTGTTGATCCAGTTACGTTTTCAGGGTCTGGGGGGAAGTGTCGCTGAAAAAATCTTGACTGATCACATGAAACAACTTGAGAAAAAAAGACATAGTCAGATTGCTAAAAGCTTGGGTGTTTCACTGGAGGAGGTTTTAAATGCTGTTTCTGTTATAGCTTCTTTGGAGCCTAAACCAGGCCGTTTCTATAATGATGAGGAAACTATCTATGTAAGTCCCGATGTCTACATCTACAAAATGGGGGGCGAGTTCGTTATTGTTTTGAACGAGGATGGTCTTCCCAAATTAAGGATCAATGCTTTCTATAGAGAGACACTCGCCAAGAAAGATGATATATCCAGGGCTACGAGGGAATATATCCGGGATAAGCTAAATAGCGCCTCCTGGCTCATAAAGAGCATTCATCAAAGACAGAAGACAATCTATAAGGTCACAGAGAGCATTATCAAATTCCAGAAAGACTTCTTTGCATTTGGACCAGCGCATTTGAAACCAATGGTCTTGAGGGATGTAGCTGAAGATATTCAAATGCATGAATCTACTGTAAGCAGGGTCATGAATAACAAATATATGAACACCCATTTTGGTATTTTCGAGCTCAGGCATTTTTTGAATAGTGGTATCCAATCCGTTAATGGAGTGGATAAGGTGGCCTCTTTGAGCGTTAAGGAGACCCTTAAGGAGATAATTAGGAGTGAAGATAAGTCCAAACCCCTTAGCGACCAAAAGATAGCTACTATCTTAAAACGGTCGAATGTAGATATAGCCCGGAGGACTGTGGCCAAATATAGAGAGGTGCTTAGAATCCTTCCAGCTAGTCAGAGGAAAAAACCTTACAGCTAGGTTTGCCAGATCTACTCATTACTTTTGAAGGGGCCATGATTGGTGTTTGACGTTCAGCTATTTTTTGACCCTGTCCGCGTGCGGCGGATAACGTGGACTCACTGTCACAAAGTGGGGTCAAACATCCGATTTCTTTGGGGGAGATAAGATGGAGATATCGGTTACTTTTAGGCATATGGAACCATCAGCAGAATTAAAATCTTATGTAGAGGAAAAGGTCTATAAGGTGAAGAAGTACTTCGATTCTCCTGTTGAGGCCCAGATTGTTCTAAAGGTGGAAAAATTTAGGCACATCGCTGACATGACTTTATGTATTGATGGAAATAAGATTAAGGCTGTGGAGGAGACCGGTGATATGTATTCGTCTGTTGATCAGATAATGGATAAGATAGAGGAACAGCTCAGGCGATTATTGTCTCGAAAAAGGGACTTTAAATTGGAGAATATCAAAGGAGGGGATTTCTTAAATGGTGAGATAGAAGCCCAAGATACCTTGACTGAATCAGAGCCTAAGATAATAAAGACGGAGAGAGCGGATGTAAAGCCTATGGATATAAATGAGGCGGTAATGCAATTAGACTTATCAAAGAGAAATTTTCTTGTGTTTACCAATTCTAAATCCAAAAACATTAACGTTATCTACAAGCGAAAAGATGGAGATTTAGGTCTTATTGAGACTTCTGCCAAATAGTTAATGTCAAGGGTACGGGAATGAAACTTTCAGAAATATTTAAGCCACAGTTCATTATCATTGATCTGAAGGCTCATGATAAAAAAGGGGTTCTGGAAGAGCTCTCACAGGTTATAACTGAGCAAGAGACATCCCTGAATAAAGGGATTTTACTTCAGGTTCTATTGGAGAGAGAGAGGCTGGGAAGCACTGGCATAGGTGATGGGATTGCTTTGCCGCATGGAAAATTAAGAGAATTGGATAAACTCTTAATCTCTTTTGGCAGAAGCATTAATGGCCTGGACTTTGATTCCATAGACGAACAACCTGCATATCTTTTCTTTCTTTTGCTTGCCCCTGAGAATTCAGCCGGTGTGCATCTGAAATCCCTGGCCAAGATATCAAAGATGTTAAAAGATGGTAGTTTTAGGCAGCGGTTGATGGGGGCAAAAACAAGGGAAGAGATCTACAGGATTATAATAGATAAGGATGAGGAGTTACGACTTCTTTAATGATCGGACTGCTTATAATAACTCATGGTCAGTTAGCAAAAGAACTCCTCGGGGCAGCCGAATTTATTGTTGGTGCTGTTGAGGCAGTGGAATGTATTTCTATTGATGTCATGGAAGATTCCGAAAGACTAAGAGCTACGATCAAAAAGAAAATAGACTCTTTGGATCAGGGACAAGGCGTTCTCGTTCTGACTGACATGTTTGGGGGGACACCATCAAATCTGGCCCTGTCTTTTCTTCAAAAGGACACAGTCGAGATTGTAACAGGCATAAATTTACCCATGGTAATAGCCATTGTCCAGAATAGGAAGGGGTATAGCCTAGCAGAGATAGCAGATATGGCAAAGACCGCAGGACAGAGAAGCATCTCTCTGGCTAGCGAACTACTTAAACCCACACAAGAAAAATAAGGCAGACAGGAGGTTGTTATGCCGGTAAAAGTAGGAATCAATGGCTTTGGACGTATAGGTAGAATGGTTTTCCGTGCGGGATACGGAAGGGATGACGTTGAGTTTTTGGCTTTCAATGACCTTACTGATCCCAATACCCTTGCTCACCTTCTCAAGTACGATTCAGTGCACGGAATACTCAAGGCCGATATTGGAGTAAAGGGGAATACTATCGTAGTTAACGGAAAGAAGACAAGGGTTATCTCGGAAAAGGATCCGGGCAGCCTTCCTTGGAAGGATCTCGATGTGGATATAGTTCTGGAGTGTACAGGGCTTTTCAGAGACAGGCCCCAGGCCTCCAAGCATTTAGATGCCGGTGCAAAAAAGGTGATCATTTCGGCTCCAGCTACCGATCCCGACATAACCTTAGTAATGGGAGTCAATCATAAACAGTACGATCCAAGAACTCACCATATCATTTCGAATGCATCATGTACGACAAACTGTCTGGCCCCAATCTGTAAGGTTTTGCTCGACAGTTTTGGGATTGAAAAAGGCCTTATGACAACAATACATTCTTACACTACGGATCAGAGGCTTCTCGACTTTCCCCACAAGGATCTTAGGAGGGCCAGAGCAGCAGCTGTTTCTATGGTTCCTACAACGACGGGGGCGGCAAGGGCAATTTCCCTGGTTATTCCTGAACTGGCCGGTAAGATGAACGGGATGGCCCTAAGGGTTCCTACCCCCAATGTCTCTTTGACCGATCTCGTGGTCCAGCTAAGCAGATCCGCCTCCGCTCAAGAGGTAAACAAGGCCTTTGAAGAGGCCTCTAAGGGTAGTATGAAGGGAATCATTGAATATTCTACTGAGCCCCTTGTTTCCTCTGATTTCAACGGAAGCACAGCCTCTGCTGTTGTGGATGCCCTATCGACAATGTCCATAGGGGACAATATGGTAAAGGTTTTCGCATGGTATGATAATGAGTTTGGGTATGCAAACAGGCTCGTAGATCTTGCCCTCTATGTTGCCAAAGGCCTGGGATAACGGGGTCATGAAAAATAGAAAACCTTTGATGGCAGCTAACTGGAAGATGAATCTCTCCCTCGATGAGGCAGGGGATCTCCTTAACAGAGTCAAAAAGGCTGAAATAGATTTCAACAGGGTTGATGTACTTGTTGCACCTCCCTTTACGAGCCTGCAGCTGGCAAAGAAATTATTGACTGGAACAAGTATCCTTATTGCAGCGCAGAATATGCACTGGGAGGCAAAAGGGGCGTTTACGGGTGAGATTTCTCCCCTGATGCTGAAGGAGGTGGGTTGCACCCATGTAATCTTGGGGCACTCGGAAAGACGAACACTCTTTTTTGAAACCAGTGAGGTAGTTAATGGGAAGGTAAGTGCGGCAATTGAGGCAGGACTGATACCCATTGTATGCATTGGCGAGACATTGGAAGAGAGAGAGGAAGAAAGGACACTTGATATTATTAGATCCCAGTTAAATGAATCACTCAAGACTAGTTGTCAACAGAGAAGCCTACCTGAATGTGTGATTCTGGCCTATGAACCTGTTTGGTCCATAGGGACAGGTAGAACAGCCACTTCTGAACAGGCACAGAAGGTACACCTTTTTGTCCGAAGGTGGCTTAGGGAGAATTTTGATCATGATTCAGGGGACACTATCAGAATACTCTACGGCGGAAGTGTGAGGCCGGACAATATTAGGGAACTAATGTTGCAGTCAGGTATTGATGGCGCATTGATTGGAGGGGCAAGCCTCAGGGCTGATTCATTCCTCTCCATCATCAGTTTTTATGAGAGTTGATCCTTCCTTAAGACTTCTATCTCATTTATTCGTCTTCCGCGTAAATCCCTTCAGATTTCCTTAAATTAGGATCTAGCACCAAGACATTGAGCCCTCAGAGGGTAGCTCCTGTATGAAATGCCATTCATAATAGTTACTAAGCAGGGCTGGCCCAAACTAATTTCACAAACATTTGACTTATAAAATAAAATAAATTATAATAATTTGAGTTTTTTTTATTGATTTCAATTTAATAGATTATTTTTAGGAGTGCATATTTCGAATCCCAGATTTAGCAGAATACAGAAATGTATCTCAAATATTGGGGCCTAAGAAGGTTTCCCTTTGATAATGTAGCTGATCCCTCTTTTTTCTACCTCTCCGAATCCCACGAAGAGGCCTTAAGCCGTCTCATTTATGCCTCTAAGATGGGGAAAGGTGGAGCGATGCTAACGGGGGATATCGGCTGTGGGAAAACCCTGATTAGCAAGGTATATTCGAAGAAATTGATAGAGGAAGGATCTGACGTCAGCCTTTTATCCAATCCACCTTTAGGGCCTGTAGAGTTCTTACAAGAGATACTTTATCAGCTCGGTATTTCAGAAGTCCCAGATTCTAGAACTAAACTTTTGCAAATCCTCCATAAGAGGATGATCCATAATATGGAACAGAACAAGGAGACCGTGATTATCGTAGATGAGGCCCAGATCTTGAATGAGGAAACCTTTGAGGAGGCAAGGCTCCTTTTGAATTTTCAGAGTAACAACCGGTTTTTGCTGACCCTTGTTCTGCTGGGACAGACTGAGTTAAAGCTCAAAATAAGGCAGATAAAACAATTCGATCAGAGAATACCCATAAAATACCATCTCCCTCCCTTCCCCTTTTTGGGTACTATTAGGTACATTATGTTTAGGGAAAAAAAGGCGGGTTTTGCAAGGAATGTCTTTACCACAAAGTCCATAAAGACGATATATGAATATACAAGGGGTTCACCAAGGGAAATAAACTCGCTATGCGATCTTAGTCTATTGATTGCATTTAACAAAAAGAAAAAGTTTATCGATTCAGGTATAATACAGAGTGTTATAGATGAGTTAAGGTAACGATGATCCGTTATTCCGAAATAGTCCAAAATGGTCAAAAGTTGGATTCAGAAAAGAAGGCCAATAAGGGAGAAGGGATAAGTCTGAGAAAGACGGGCATCTTGGATAAGGATAAAAAGGATAAAGAGGAGGAGAAAGATGCCATTAATGAGGCCAGGGTCTATTACAAGAAACTCTTTACCCTCGCGAACAAGGTTCAATCATGGGTTCGAAAGAATGAGACCATTAACATCCAGTTGATAGTACCACTTTTAAGGTCTATCATTGAGAATGATCTTATTGATTCCTTATACTATTACCTTGGATTTGAGGGTCACAAAGGGGACAAGTTAGGAGCCCATTCTATTGATGTAACTATCTTCTCTCTTAAGATTGGCATGGGAATGGGCTATGACAATAAAAGATTATTAGCCCTGGCAATGATCGCCTTCTTGCATGATATGGGCATGTATAAAATCGCCGAGAACATTGTGAATAAAAAGGGGAAATTGGACAAGCAAGAGTTCAAGGAGATCCAAAGACATCCGGAAATAAGTGCAGATATACTTTCCGGGTTGGGTGATAAGTATCGATGGCTGGCTGATGTGGCTCTACAGGTGCATGAAAGGGCCGATGGCTCAGGTTATCCAAGCGGGCTAAGGGAGGAGGAAATTCATGATTATGCCTATATAATTGGTCTGGTGGATATATACGCGGCTATGATAAAAGATAGGCCGTATAGAGACAGGATTGAAAAGAACAGGGCCATGAGGGATATTATCGCTTTCAGCAGAGGAAGGTTTCCAGTTAAGATAATAAAGGTATTTTTGAATCAGA
Source organism: Desulfobacterales bacterium (assembly GCA_030672485.1). Taxonomy (GTDB): domain Bacteria; phylum Desulfobacterota; class DSM-4660; order Desulfatiglandales; family B25-G16; genus JABXJZ01. Next base: position 11,249 of record DAOVGH010000065.1, read on the forward strand.
TATCCTTCTTTCCCGTAAACAGCTATGTGAAGCTCAGTGACCGTTCGGTTGGCAGGGTTATCACCACTAATCCAGATTTTCCCTTAAAGCCCATCGTAGAAGTCCTTTACGATAGTCTTGGTAACAGGTTAGCGGAGAAAAGGGTTGTTGATCTATCTGGGCAAACACTCTTATACGTAATAGGGAGTGTCGATGAAAAGGATATTATTTGATTATCTTCTTCTCCTTTTCTTTATCCTGATACTTCCAGATGGTTGCGCCAGGACTATTCAGGGTACCCCTGTCAAGAATCTTCCTCACCTGACCTCATCCAAAGAGGCATCCTCCATATCCTCAGCCATGAAAGAGGAACTGACAAGGTTAAGCAAGATAACGGAAAATGCTGCCTTTACGGAAAAAAGGGGTTATCCAGAGTATAAGATAGGCCCCTCAGATATTTTGGAGATTACTGCCAGGATAGGTAGCAAGTATAAAACAGATACCGTAATAGTCAGGTCAGACGGAGTGATCTCCTATTCGTTTGTGGATGACTTGCCTGTTGAAGGCCTCACAGTTCGGGAAGTTGACGAGCGACTGACTGAGAGGATGTCGGATTTTGTTAGAAAGCCAAGGATCGATGTTGTAGTCAAGGAGTTTAATAGTAAAAGTGCCTTAGTCTTGGGGGAGATAGGTTCTCTGCGGTATGCCTATTATAAGGCTGCAAGTGGAAGAATTTTTCTTAACGGGAAGACAAACCTTCTCGATCTTTTGGTCATGGCGGGCGGGTATACCAAGGATGCAGACATAAAAAAGGTCAAGCTTATCAGGGGAGACAAAATTTACTACGTAAATCTCTATGATCTCATCTATCGAGGGGAGGTCGAGCAGAATGTCATCATAGATGACGGGGATGTTGTTGATGTGCCAGAGCTTCCAAGATTTGGTGAGAGGGTATACGTATTGGGGGAGGTGAATAGGCAGGGTGTTTATTCTCTAAAGGATGTCCCTGATCTTCTGGCAGCA
>DAOVGH010000055.1 GCA_030672485.1 Desulfobacterales bacterium
TGGGAAAGGCTTTTCACCCCCACCTTTGTCCTCCCCCATCAAGGGGGAGGAGATTGTTTTTAAAGAAATTGGGAAGCCCCGCCCTGTGGGCGGGGTAATTCACTTGAGCCATGGAAACCAGGGCTATTGCGAAATATATACGAGTACCCCCCAGGAAGATTAGACTACTTATTAACGAGATACGGGGGAAAAACGTTGAAGAGGCACTCAACTTATTGGCCTTCGCTCCACAAAGAGGGGTCCTTATTTTGCGCAAGTTAATCAATTCTGCTGTTGCCAATGCCAGCCAATATCCTGATATTGATGTGGATAAGTTGTTTATAAAGCACATATTTGCTGATGAAGGACCAACCTTAAAACGATTTAGGCCACGGGCTATGGGTAGGGCAACAAGGATAAGAAAGAGAAGCAGTCACCTGACGGTTATACTTGATGAGAGATAGCCCTGTAAAGAGTGCCTAAAGTCCGTAAAGTGAGCTAAAGTGCCTAAAGTTTCCGGTTATAACTTACAGCTCTTAGCTTAACAGATTAGAAGGAGGCTTTAGTGGGCCAAAAGGTTCATCCAGTAGGATTGAGATTAGGAATTAACAGGACTTGGAATAGCAGGTGGTTTGCCGGTTCCGAGTTTGCATCACTTGTCATAGAAGACAATGAGATTCGGAGATTCTTGAAGAAGCGGCTCCAGCAGGCCGGTGTATCCAAGATAGAGATTGAGAGAGCTGCTAACAAGGTGAGGCTTAGGATCTTCACCTCGAGGCCGGGGATTATAATAGGCAAGAGAGGGGCAGAGATAGAAAACCTGAGGAAGGAAATTGAGATCAAAATAAAACGGGAGGCCTTTATTGATATTAAAGAGGTAAGGAGGCCGGAATTGGAGGCCCAATTGGCCGCAGAGAACATAGCTATTCAATTAGTTCGCCGGGTTGCCTTTCGGAGGGCCATGAAGAAGAGTATTACTACGGCCATGAGATTTGGTGCTATGGGCATAAGGATTTCCTGTAGTGGGAGGCTGGGAGGGGCGGAGATGGCGAGGAGAGAATGGTACAGAGAGGGTAGGGTGCCATTGCATACCCTAAGGGCAGATATAGACTATGGATTTGCTGAGGCCTTTACAACTTACGGGGTAATAGGAGTAAAGGTAATCATCTTCAAGGGTGAGATTTGGCCTAATAAAACAAAATAGCAGAGGAATGTCATGTTAAGCCCAAGAAAGGTTAAATATAGAGTTGTGCAGAAGGGGCGACTGAAAAGGAAGGCCTATAGAGGTTCAGACCTTGAATTTGGTGATTTTGGCCTCCAGGCGACAGAGTGCGGTTTTATGTCTGCCAGACAGATAGAGTCTGCAAGGATCGCAATAACGAGACATGTCAAGAAGGGTGGTAAGATATGGATAAGGGTTTTCCCAGACAAGCCAGTATTTAAGAAGCCCGCAGAAACAAGGATGGGCAAGGGGAAGGGTAATCTCGAAGGTTGGGTAGTAGTGATTAAACCAGGCAGGGTTTTATATGAGATAGAAGGTGTTGATCGAGAGATAGCTAAAGAGGCCTTTAGGCTTGCCGGTCATAAATTACCCTTTGCTACTAAATTTCTAAGCAGGAGCTTGTAACAGCGTGAAGGCAGAGGAGTTAAAAGAACTGAGTATCCAAGAGTTAGTGGAGAGGGAAAAGGAATTAGCAAGGGAGTTGTTTAACCTTCGGTTCCAGATGGCGACAGGCCAGTTGAGTAACCATACTTCTATAGGAAAGACAAAAAGGGACATTGCCCGGGTTAAGACTGTATTGAGGGAGAAGGATACCGGGGGAGATGAAGCTGGAGCATAGTTTGGGCAGACACGGTAAAAGAAGAGAGATGATAGGGGTTGTTCTCAATAACAGGATGGATAAGACTGCAAAGATTTTGGTTGAAAGATTGGCCAGGCATAAGAAGTACAAGAAATACATCAGGTACCGGGCAAAATACATGGCGCACGACGCCAATAACAGATGTCAGATAGGTGATAAAGTCAGAATAATCGAAAGTCGCCCAATAAGTAAGTTGAAGAGGTGGAGGGTGTTAGAGATTCTGGATTAGAAGAGTGCCCAAATTTATAAGTACCCGCCCGCTTCCGAGTTCCGGAATTCGGAAACTCGCCTGAGCGAGAGCGTTGCGGGCAGGCCTAAAGTGAGCTAGAATTGTGGATAGGTCCAGCCGGCGTTAAGGATTTAGGCGCTTCAGGCACTTTAAACATTAGTTCACTTAGGAATTATTGCTATGATACAGGCTGAAACATTATTAACCGTAGCTGATAACTCCGGTGCCAAGAAACTTTACTGCATAAAGGTGCTTGGTGGGACAAGGAGGAAATACGCAAGGGTAGGAGATGTCATTGTGGTATCTGTTAAGGAGTCTCTGCCTAATAGCAAGGTAAGAAAGGGTGATGTTCTAAGGGCAGTTGTAGTCAGGACAGCTAAGGAAATTAGGCGAGAGGATGGCTCATATATAAAGTTTGACGATAACTCGGCTGTATTGATTAGTCAACAAAATGAACCAATTGGAACACGAATTTTCGGCCCTGTCGCCAGGGAGCTAAGATCAAAGAGATTTATGAAAATTATCTCCCTCGCACCCGAGGTGCTTTAAGTGGAAGATTATGCATTATGGCTAAGAAACAGTTTCACATAAGACAGAATGATAAGGTAATGGTAATCGCTGGCAAGGAAAGGGGAAAGCTTGGCACGGTCTTGAAGATGATTACGAAAAAGGAGAGGGCTGTAGTAGAAAAACTGAATATTGTCAAGAGACATACAAGGGCTGGACCTAAAAGCGCTAAAGGGGGGATTATTGAAAAAGAGGCTCCAATTCATATATCTAATCTTATGCTTGTCTGTGGAAAATGTGCTGAGGCAACAAGGGCCGGTAAAAAGGTGCTTGAGGATGGCAGTAAGGTCAGGTTTTGCAAGAAGTGTGGGGAGATCTTAGATAAGTAAAGGAATGGTTGAGTTGTTGAGCGGTTAAATAATTGAGTAGTCTGATTTTTTGCTACTAAACTAATCGACGAATTAACGACTCAACTTTAAACTTTGGACGCTCATCATAATGACTCATAAAAGGGAAAGATTAGCGTGTCCCGATTAAAGGAAAAATATCTTAGAGAGATTGTGCCAGCTATGATGAAAGAGTTTGGTTATCGAAATATTATGGAGACACCAAAGCTCGAAAAGGTGATTCTCAACATGGGTCTCGGTGAGGCAATACATAATATTAAGGTTCTCGACTCAGCCGTAGAGGAATTAGCACTTATCAGTGCGCAAAGACCTGTTGTTACAAGAGCCAAGAGGTCTATTGCCAGCTTTAAGGTTAGGGAAGGGATGCCGATAGGATGTATGGTTACCCTAAGAAGGGAGCGGATGTACCATTTCTTAGATAAGCTTTTTAATGTAACCCTTCCGAGGGTTAGAGATTTTCGAGGTTTGTCAGATAAATCCTTCGATGGCCGGGGCAATTATACAATAGGCATTAAGGAGCAGATTATATTTCCTGAGATCAATTATGATAAGATTGATAAGGTAAAGGGCCTTAATATTACCATTGTTACTACTGCCAACGCAGATGCCGAGGGCCGCTTTATGCTTGAGAAGATGGGATTGTTGTTTCGGAGGTAAGAAAGAGGTTGCTTTGGCGAAAAGATCTTTGGTTGTAAAGGCAAGGAGAGAGCCGAAATTTTCCTCTCGTAAGTATAACCGGTGCCCTATTTGTGGCAGGAGCAGGGGGTTTTTGAGAAAATTTGGGGTTTGCAGGATCTGTTTCAGGAATTTGGCCTCAAGGGGTGATATACCAGGGGTTGTTAAATCTAGTTGGTAGGTGATGGATAAGGGGCATGCATAATGACGATGGTTGACCCTATTGCGGATATGCTAACGAGAATTAGAAACGGGATTATGGCTTCTTACGATAAAGTAGAAATGCCGTGCTCCAAAATGAAAATCAATATGGCAAAGATATTAAAGGCCGAGGGATATATAAGGAATTACAGGACAATCGAAGATAGCAAGCAAGATATTATGGTAATTTACTTAAAATACAACGAGGACAAGACCCCTGTTATTAAAGGGCTTAAAAGGATAAGCAAGCCGAGTTGCAGGATGTATTCAAGATGTAAGAAGATCCCCAGAGTATTAAATGGTCTTGGTATCAATATCATTTCAACCTCTAGGGGGATAATGACAGATAGAGAGGCAAAAAAAACGGGAATAGGGGGAGAGATTATTTGCTCGGTTTGGTAGCAACGATTAAAGTTTTTCAGCGGAAGGCGTAGGGTATGTCGAGGATAGGTAGAAAACCCGTTATTGTACCAAAAGACGTAGACGTTAAGCTTGATGGTGAAATGTTATCCGTGAAAGGACCTAAGGGGGAGTTAAGGCGCCTCATTCATCCTAAAGTAAAATTAGATATTGATGGTTCACAGATAGTGTTGTCAATTCCTGATAATTCGAGGGAATCAAGATCACTTTCTGGTCTTTTTCGCTCGCTGATAGCTAATATGGTTTTAGGCGTTACCGAGGGATTCAAGAAGACCCTTGAGATAACTGGTGTCGGATATAGGGTTGAGCATTCAGGTAATCAGCTGATATTTAATCTGGGTTATTCGAATCCTATTAGATATGATATTCCCAAGGGAATAGAGGTTCAGGCTGATCAGAAGAATAAGTTAGTCTTGAATGGGATAGACAAGGAGCTTTTAGGGATTGCAGCAGCCAAGATCAGAGGTTTTAGAGCCCCAGAGCCATATAAGGGAAAAGGGGTCAAATATCTGGAACAGACGGTTAGACGAAAGGCAGGAAAGACAGCAGCAAAAACATAAATAAATGTGTCGGAGATTCTGCTTGGGGCGAGGCCCCTGAGTTCATCTTTGAGTTGGCTATTCATTATGATCTGTGCCAAAGACAAAAGAGAGGCGAGGTTGAGAAGGAAAAAAAGGGTGAGGAAGAAAATAAAAGGCACACCCGAAAGCCCACGTTTAACTGTCTTTAAGACAGCGAAGCATATATATGCTCAGATTATAGATGATAGTGCAGGGATAACGCTCGTAACAGCATCAACAGTGGCCAAGGATCTTGACTCCAAGGCTAATAAAGGCATCGGAGGTAACATAAAAGGTGCGATATTGGTTGGTGAGGCTATTGGAAAGAAAGGGAGGAAAGTGGGTATCAAGAGAGTGGTTTTTGACAGGAACGGCTTTCTATATCATGGGAGGGTTAAAGCGCTTGCTGATGCAGCAAGAGAGAATGGTCTAGAATTTTGATAAGCGTCACACAAGGGAGAGATAATTGATTAAAGAAGATGAAGAAGCCCAAGTAACCGAGAAGGTCGTTTATATTAATAGGGTTGCAAAAGTTGTAAAAGGGGGCCGCAGGTTTAGTTTCAGCGCTATAGTAGTTGTTGGTGATGGTAAAGGTATGGTAGGTGCCGGACTTGGAAAGGCAAATGAAGTACCAGAAGCCATAAGAAAAGGAGGGGAGAGGGCCAAAAATGATATGAAGGCAGTCTCACTCGTAAAGGATTCTATTCCATATGAGGTAATCGGGGTATGTGGTTCGAGTTCCGTTCTGCTTAAGCCAGCTCGCCCTGGAACTGGTATTATAGCTGGAGGAGCAGTTAGGGCGGTTTTAGAGGCTGTAGGTGTCAGTAATGTTGTCAGCAAATGCTTACGTTCACACAATCCGCATAATCTGGTTAAGGCAACCCTCAACGGACTTAGGTCTTTGAGGACCCAAGAGGAAATAGCAAGATCAAGGGGTAAGGCTGTAGAGGAAATCTTGGCCTGAGCGATGATGGATTTGCAGGAGCCTATATGAAGTTGCACGAATTGATGATAGCGAAGGGTTCAAGGAAAAAGAGAAAAAGACTCGGCAGGGGAGAAGGCTCAGGAGGCGGAAAAACTGCAGGCAGGGGGACAAAAGGGCAAAACGCACGTTCTGGTGGAGGAGTCCCTTTAGGATTTGAAGGGGGGCAAATGCCTCTACAGAGAAGAATTCCGAAACGGGGCTTTAAGAATATTTTTAGGAAACAGTATCAAATTATTAACATAAAGGATCTCAGACGTTTTAAGTCAGGCGAAATAGTGGACAGAGATACATTACTCAAGGCCGGTTTGCTAAAGAGGGCCAAGGCGACAAAGCTTTTGGGAGAGGGGGATGTATCTTATCCATTAACGGTAATGGTTAGTAAAGTAAGCCAGACAGCAAGAGAAAAGATTGAATCTGCTGGCGGTAAGGTAGAGGTAGTTTCAAAGTGATTGGCGGTTTTCAAAATATAGCAAAGATCCCTGAACTTAAGAAGAGGATAATTTTTACTCTTTTGATGCTGGCAGTTTACCGCGTGGGGTGTCACATTCCAACACCTGGTATTGATTCAGCAGCTTTGGCTGCCTTTTTCAGTGAAAGAGCTGGCACCTTATTCGGTCTGTTTGATATGTTTTCAGGTGGGGCTTTACGGAGGCTCTCAGTCATGGCCTTAGGTATAATGCCTTACATAAGCGCGGCTATTATTCTTGAGCTTCTCACAGTTGTTGTTCCCCACTTGGAAAAATTGAAAAAGGAGGGAGAAGCTGGGCGAAAAAAGATTACAAGGTATACACGATATGGGACCGTGATGCTGAGCCTCGTACAAGGTTTCGGTATATCGGTAGGTCTGGAGAGTATGACAAGCCCTTCAGGGGCTTTGATTATCCCGGTAGGGGGCTGGGGCTTTAGACTTATGACCATGATAACGTTAGCTGCCGGTACAACTTTTCTGATGTGGCTTGGCGAACAGATAACAGAGAGGGGCATCGGAAATGGTATATCATTAATCATTTTTTCTGGGATTGTTGCCGGGTTACCCTCAGCTGCTGGCAATTCATTTCGCCTAATGGGTACAGGGGAGATGAGTCCTTTTTTTGGGCTTCTTTTGGTTGTTTTTATGGTAGCCATTGTTGGGGTTATTGTTTTCGTTGAAAGAGGTCGGAGACAGATACCAGTCCAGTACGCAAAGAGGATTATAGGAAGGAGGATTTATGGGGGGCAGAGCACGCATCTTCCCCTAAAGGTGAATACCGCCGGGGTGATTCCCCCGATATTTGCCTCTTCCATTATTATGTTTCCAGCTACGATAGCAAATTTCTTAAACGTGAAGCAGATTGGTTGGCTTCAATTCATTGTAAGCTCCTTGGCACCAGGTATGCCTATCCATTCCTTACTTTACGTAGGTTTTATAATCTTCTTTTGTTACTTTTACACGGCCATTCATTTTAACCCTGCTGAGGTTGCGGATAATATGAAGAAATACGGTGGGTTTATCCCTGGTATTAGGCCTGGTAGAAGTACGGCCGAGTATATAGACCGGGTACTAACAAGGATAACGTTCAGTGGAGCCATTTACGTCTCTATTATCTGTATTTTGCCTGAGCTCTTAATTTACAGGCTAAAGGTTCCTTTCTATTTTGGGGGAACAGCCCTTTTGATTGTGGTTGGTGTAGGTATGGATACCATAACCCAGATAGAGACTCATTTGTTGACCAGGCATTACGAGGGTTTTATGAAAAAGGGTTTAGGTAGAGCGAGATCATGAAGGTTAGATCATCTATAAGGAAGAGATGTAAGAATTGCAAGATAGTCAAAAGGAAAGGTGTGCTTAGGGTAATCTGTGATAATCCTCGGCATAAACAGAGACAGGGTTAGTGTTTATTGTGTTTGTTGAGTTCACAACAGGGTTTTAACATTCACCCTGTGGAATTCCCGGTTTGCGGGTCCCTCTTCGAGGGATTCCACAGGGCAGGCAA
>DAOVGH010000024.1 GCA_030672485.1 Desulfobacterales bacterium
GGCTGGTTCCCTCGCGTCTTTCAACTTACGCGAAGCGTATGCTCTATGCAGTGACTACCTGGCCGGCATTACCGCCTATCTTGCTCTGGCCCTGGGCCTACCCCTGTGGTCTTTTTTCCCTGTTCCCGGTCCTTTGCCTGGGAATTCTGCTGGGAGCAGGAAAACGCGTTCCAAGGCCGGCATGTTGCGAACAGTAAAAGGGCAAAACCCGGCTCCGCTCTTGAATTAATCAAGGTCACCAGGGTACGAAAAGATGAGAAAAGGCAATCAGGCCAAAATGGTTGATCCTGAGGCGATTCTAAAAGCTGATTTTTCTTGACTTGAGAAACTTTTTGTCGTTTCATCAAGCAGAGTTTTTTTCCATAAATCCTCCAACCTCAATTTAGGGCTTACCCCATGGAGAATCCACTCAAAATGGGCCTACCTAGGTTCTAACGGGACCTGGGTGTTCTGTTAGGAGCTTATTCAATTTAATTCCGGAAAGGAGGGAAATAAATGGCAGAAAAAATCAAGAATATGGGGACAAATCAAGAATACCTCATTGGGGGCGAGGTTTCGATGGGTAAACTGGACCCCTTAAAGCTGGCAGTGCTGCCTACGTTTTTGGGCATCTTTCTCTATATAGGGCCCGGGATCCTCTGGGCAGCCCTGGCCCAGGGAAGCGGAGAGCTTATCTGGTGGCCTTACTTGACGGCCAAATATGGGGCGGCCTTCCTGGGACTGTTGATCCCCGCCTGCCTGTTGCAGTACTGGATCAACCTGGAGATCATGCGCTATGTCATACTCACTGGCGAGAATCCCATGACCGGCTTCACCCGGATCGGAAAATGGTACGCCAGTATCATCTTCATAGGGGTCTTGATCGAGAATATCTGGTTCGGCGCTTACGCCAGTGCGGGAGGGACCGCCCTGGGAGCACTTACTCAATTTCCTGCAGCATGGGGTCCAGGGGGCAGGGCCCTGTTCTGGGGCTATCTCACCATTGGCATCTATCTCTTCGCCCTCGTCTTTGGCCGGGTCGTCTACAATGTGCTGGAAAAGTTCTCCATAGCGATTGTGGTGATCACCATCGGAGGGATCACTGCCGCCCTGTTTCAACCCAAGGTCTACTCGGTGGGCTTCGAATTCGTCTCCGCCCTGGTGCCCCATGTCCCCCGACCCAGCAACTGGGACCCCAAGGACCTGGGTATTATAGTCACCAGTATTGCCTATGCGGGGGCCGGAGGGTTTGGCCAGCTCTTCATCGGCTACTGGATCCGAGATAAGGGGGCGGGCATGGGCAAACTTATCGGCAGAGTGACAAGCCCCATCACCGGGACACTAGAGGCCATCCCCGCTACGGGAATGGCCTTCGCGGATACGGAGGAAAACAAGAGAAACTACAAGGGATGGGTGCGCTATATTACCACCGAAAACGGCATCGCCATCTTTCTCAATACCCTGACCACCGTAATCATGTGCTGGCTGGCCTTCGCCCTGCTGTTGCCGGAAGGTAAGATACCGAAGGGCTGGGAGATTGCGGTTGTACAGTCGGCCTTCTTCGAGGTAGCCTGGGGAAGCATCGGAAGGGCCTTATTCCTGATAGTAGCTGCCGCCTTCCTCTGCGATGCCTGGCTACAGCTGACCGACGGGTTCTCCCGGATGTGGGCCGACTTCATCTATTCCAACATCAAGCGGGGCCGCAAGTATCACTTCCGCACCTGGTATTACATCTTTGTGGGTGTCTTTTCGGTCTCCACCATTTTCACTATGACACTGGCCCAGCCAGGGAAGCTCATCATGATACGGGGTATCTGCTCCTTCTTGGCCATGGCGGTCTTTGCACCGGGGCTGATCTATCTTAACTACTACATGATTCCCAAGGCCTTCCCCAAGTGGGTCAAGCCCCACCCCATCACGCAAGGCCTCATGTATTTTTGCACGGCCTCTTATGTGGTCATGAGCCTGGTTTATCTCTATATCGTGTTTGTGCGCTGAATGGAAAGGGCAGCGAGGGACCTCATAGCCTCATCGGGGATAACGGGCTTGAAGGCCGCCTGAGCCGAAAGCGAAAAACGGCAGGGATGGCGCCGGACGGAGGAGCAACAGCGATGGGTCCTCCGGCCTTTGGCGCCACCCCTGCCGTTGCGTTGCTCACGCCAGGCACCTCTCTGACCATTTCCTTGTTCCCTCGGTAAGCAAACCAATAAGGTTTGCCTTTAAAATAATTCTTTGTTTCACCATGGCTCCTTTGGTTGAATGGGTCGTAGTCACACTGTCTTTCCCATCTTTCCGTCTTTGATGTGAACCATCATGAGAAGGCTGTTGATTGTTTCAAATAGGTTGCCGGTTACCATTGAAAAGAGAAAAGACGGTCTCCACTTTTCTCAGAGTGCCGGGGGTTTGGCAACAGGCTTGGGCTCACTCTATAAACTCTATGACAGTATATGGATAGGATGGCCAGGGATTACCTCGGATAAGACAAATAAGGAGGAAAGGGGGCACATCGAGTCAAGATTGATGTCTGAGTTTGCCTGCCATCCAGTTTTCCTCTCACAAAATGATATAGAAAAGTACTATCATGGTTTTAGCAACAAGACCCTCTGGCCCCTCTTCCACTATTTCACCCAATATGTAATCCATGAAAAAAGTCTGTGGGAGGCTTATAGACGCGTAAATGAGCTTTTTAGTGAGGTAATCTATGAGATCGCAGGGAAAGACGATATTATTTGGATACACGATTATCATCTAATGCTACTTCCCAAATATACAAGGCAGAGATTACCCGATGCAGAGATAGGCTTTTTCCATCATATACCCTTTCCCTCCTTTGAGATATTTCGTTTACTTCCATGGCGTAATGAAATTTTGGAAGGGCTCTTAGGAGCGGATATTATCGGTTTTCATACCGATGATTATACCCGCCATTTTCTTAGTAGCACACATCGTTTATTGGGTTATGAATACACTATGGGCCAGATAAATGCCGATGATCGAATAATAAGGGCAGATACGTTTCCAATGGGAATAGCCTATGAACGCTTTTCAAAGGCTGTTCAAGATCCCAAGGTACAGAGAGAGATAACCAAGCTCCGAAAAAGCCTGCCAGAGCGGAAGATAATCTTGTCGGTAGACCGTTTGGACTACACCAAGGGAATTCCTCAACGCCTGGAGGTGCTTAACACCTTTTTAGAAAGAAATCCGATGTATAGGGAGAAAATTATCTTTATCCTAATTGCAACTCCTTCCCGAACCCAGGTAAATCACTATAAGTTGCTGAAAAGGCAAATAGATGAACTTGTAGGTCGGATCAATGGAAAATACGGCACTATTGGCTGGACTCCTATTTGGTACCTCTACCGCTATTTACCCTTCCCTATTCTTACCGCCCTTTATAACGTTGCTGACGTCTGCCTTGTCACTCCCCTCAGAGACGGAATGAATCTCATAGCAAAGGAATATATCACGGCTAAGACGAGTGGCAAGGGAGTTCTCATCCTTAGTGAGATGGCTGGAGCTGCAAAAGAATTGGGAGAGACGATTATAGTAAACCCTAATAGCAGGGAAGAGATGGTGGAGGCATTGGCAAAGGCCTTGACGATGCCAGAGGAGGAACAGATAGAACGCAACAGAGTAATGCAAAAGCGGATTCAGCGTTATGACGTGGTGCGATGGGCGGAGGAGTTTATGGATAGATTGGTTCACACCAAGAAACTTCAGAAAGAGATGGATGCGAGGATACTGAGCCCCGAAATGAAAACGAGATTATTGAGCGACTATCGTAACGCCAAGAGGCGACTCTTCCTGTTGGACTATGACGGAACTCTCATTCCGTTTTTTGGAAAACCGCAAGAGGCAAGGCCTGGAGAAAATCTCTTGCAGTTGCTCCGGAAACTTGCTGCAGACCCCAGAAATGAAGTGGTTCTCCTCAGTGGTCGGGATAAAGAGACCATAGAGAGCTGGTTCGGCACCTTAGGACTTGGGCTTGTTTGTGAACATGGTGTATGGATAAAGGAGGATGAGTGGGAAATGATAGAACCCCTGACAGATGACTGGAAGGGAGAGATACGCCCAATCCTTGAGCTCTATATGGATAGAACCCCTGGCTCTTTTATTGAGGAAAAGGAATTTTCCCTTGTTTGGCACTACAGAAAAGCTGATCCTGAACTAAGCACAACAAGGGTAAGGGAGTTGATAGATGAACTTGTGAATCTTACCGCCAATCTCAATCTTCAGATATTGGAGGGAAGCAAGGTAGTTGAGGTGAAAAATAGTGGCATAAACAAAGGGCGTGCGGCACTGCGGTGGATTGCCGGGGAAGACTGGAACTTCATCTTGGCGATAGGAGATGATCGGACAGACGAGGATAGCTTCGAAGTTCTTCCCGAGATAGCTTATTCCCTTAAGGTTGGCTTGAGTTCCTCTCTGGCCAGGTTCAATCTGAAGTCCCAGAGAGATGTGCTTTTGTTATTAGAAGAACTCGCGTTAGCAGGATTAAGATAATGCATGGTTTGGAGGATTATAGGGATACTGTGGGGGATGAGGTACTAGGCAAGATAGCCAGAAAGGCAAGGAACCTTTACGGAAAGCATATCTTACATATCAACTCCACGTATCAAGGTGGAGGCGTGGCAGAAATCTTAAACAGCCTTGTACCGCTTATGAATGACATAGGAATTGATGCAGGCTGGAGAATATTACACGGGTTTCCTGACTTTTTTGAGATAACCAAAAAATTTCACAATTCACTTCAGGGTGAGTCCCTACACTTTACTGAAAGGAAAAAACGATTATACTACCAAGCCAACGGAGACTTTGCCACATATACCCATATAGACCACGATTGTGTAATTATACACGATCCACAACCCCTTCCCCTCATAAAGTTTTACAAAAAGAGACAACCATGGGTGTGGAGATGCCATGTAGATTTATCACATCCGAATGCCCAGCTATGGAACTTCCTTACTACCTTCATACTTAAATATGATCTAGTGGTTGTTTCTAACGAGAATTATAAGAAAAGAGACTTCCCCGTGGAACAGAGAATTATCTATCCGGCCATTGATCCACTTTCCTCGAAAAATATGCCGCTTTCCGACAAGGATATCTCAAAATATCTCAGAAAATTCAATGTGAGCACGGATAAGCCGCTCATAACCCAAATATCAAGATTTGATAAGTGGAAAGACCCAGGAGGCGTGATAAAGGTATTCAAGCTCGTCAAGGAAAAGGTTGATTGCAGATTAGTGCTGTGCGGTAACATAGCTACAGATGACCCCGAAGGAGTGAGAATGTATGAAAGGGTGGAGAGAGAGGCAAAAGGGTTAACTGAGGCAGGAGATATAATACTCGTAACTGACCCTGCAGCCTCAAACTTCATATTTGTCAACGCCCTCCAGCGTATATCTTCAGTCATAATACAGAAATCCATAAAAGAGGGCTTTGGACTTGTCGTAACAGAGGCGCTATGGAAGGGAACACCAGTTGTAGGTTCAAAGGTAGGTGGTATACCGCTTCAAATAATAGATGGAGAAAATGGCTTTTTGCTTGATCCTCATGATAATCAAGGGTTTGCAGACAGGATTATCAGGATTCTGCACGATCCGGATCTATCAAGAGAAATGGGTAAGAGGGGTCGGGAGCACGTTAGAAAGAATTTTCTGATAACGAGACTTCTGATGGATTATTTGGATTTGTTGGTGGAGATGACTAGATGAATGGCATGACAAGGTGAAACGGGCAGGATAAAATGCAACCCTTGACTGGCAATCCTTTGACTTATGCATTATAGGCCAACATCACATTGGTCCTGCGTAAAGATCAACCCCACAGGAAGATCTCAAATAAAAGCCCACAAGTACAATCTTGGTCTGATGTAGCTATCTTTCCTGAGCAATTGCTCGGCGAAGTCTAATCCGCCATTGTGTATTTCTTCAGTATTTCGGTAACGGTTAAGACTTGCGCCGAGCTCAGCCGAGCGGTGACGAAGCCCGTCTTCCGAGTCCTGGAATCGGGGATCGGTTAAAGGCTAAGGTAACGTGAAGAGAAACGGACGAATGACGTAACCGCAGAACGAAACGGGCATCCTAACCGTAACCCATAAACGTTACCACAAGGGAAAGGGGATTTCGAATGAAAGACGATATTCGATGGGTAAAAACACACTGTGCAAGAATGGATCATGGTGGCTGCTCTCTACTTGTAGGCGTAAAGGATAACAGGATTGTAAGTGTCAGAGGGGATCCAGATGGTTTTTTGAACAAGGGTTATGTATGTGCCAAGGGATTGGCATCACCTGACAGACTCACCCATCCTGACAGGCTCAGATACCCTTTAAAAAGGGCTGGAAGGAAGGGTGAGGGCAAATGGGAGAGGGTCTCTTGGCCGGATGCAATAAATGAGATAGCCAAGAACTTAAATGGGATAAAGGGAGAATATGGGGCAAAGGGAGTTGTCTTTTGTCAGGGAATGCCCAAAGGAGTCGAACACTTAGTGTTGATTAGGCTGGCCAATCTCTTTGGCTCCCCGAATGTTGTCTCTGTTCAGGATGTTTGCCACGCCCCTAGGGAGATAACCGGAATCCATACCTGCGGTTTTTACCCTGTGACGGACTTTCATCATCAGAGTAAGTTGGTCCTTGTCTGGGCAAGTAATATCACCGCTACCAATGAGGAGGGCGAGATAAACAGTCTGCTCGTGGAGCAGATTGAGAAGGGAACCGAGCTCGTAGTTATTGATCCAAGAAAAGTGGATCTGGCAAAAAAGGCCAAGGTATGGTTACAATTAAGGCCTGGAACGGATGGCGCCTTGGCCCTATCCTTTTTGAACGTAATTATCGGGGAAAAACTGTACGATGAAGATTTCGTTGAACAATGGACCTATGGTTTCGCTGATCTGGCCAGTCATGTCAGGGATTATACACCCGAAGCCGTAGCAGGGATCACCCGGGTAAACCCTGACCTCATCCGGAAGGCAGCCAGATTCTATGCCAGATCACATCCGGCTGCCCTGCAATGGGGTAACCCACTCGAACATACCATAAATACCTTCGATACCTTGAGGGCACTCGTCTGCCTGATGGCAATATGCGGTAATCTCGACGTCCCTGGTGGCAATATCCAGGCCAGCGAGCCTGACATACTTAGCCTAGGGAAATTTGTCAGGTCCGATTCCCTTCCTTCAAAGACACAGGAGATGCTCCATGCCTATCATCATACCATACCCAGATTGATGACTGTTCCTCCTGCCATGTTCAAGGACGCGGTCCTTAAAGGGCACCCTTATCCGGTAAAGGGCGCCTATATGCAATGTACAAATCCGTTGCTTGCCTATGCAGATAGCCGTCAGACATATGAGGCCTTGATGAAGCTCGAATTCTTGGCTGTCTCCGATATATTCATGACCCCGACAGCCGCCCTGGCAGATATTGTGCTTCCGGCAGCAACCCATTTTGAGTTCAACGATATTGGCCACTACGGACTTGGCCATGGTTACATCCTGGCAAGACCAAAGGTGGTTGATCCTCCTGATGAATGCTGGCCGGATATCAAGATATTAAATGAATTGGGTAGGGGTATAACCAAAGAGGAATACTGGTATGAGGACTACAATCAGCTCTTGGAAGATATACTTCAACCGAGTAGCCTCAACTACAGTGAGTTTACTGAAAGGAAATACCTACAAGGGCCTGAAAGATTCAGAAAGTATCTATCTAAGGGATTCAGAACCCCTACGGGCAAGGTGGAGTTGAAACTGAGTCGGGCCGAGAAATACCGTCTGCCCCCGCTACCTCAATTTAATGGCCTTCCAGAGGAGGATGATACTGAATATCCCCTGGTATTAACCAGTTCCAAAAACCCCCATTACCTCCATTCGTCCTACAGGTGGATTAAGAGGCTGAGAGAAAAAAGACCGGATCCGATGGTTGAAATCCATCCTGAGACTGCTTTAAGATACGAAATCAGAGAGGGCGACGCTGTTATTATTGAAACAAGGTACGGAAAGATCACACAGATTGCACATGTCACCGATATTGTTGATACAGATGTGATAAATGCCTCCCATGGATGGTGGTTCCCGGAGGCAGGACCAGACTCCCTCTATGAATGGGAGAAATCCAACTTCAATGTCCTTACCTCTTCCAAGAAGCTGGGAAGGGAATTTGGAACACCCAATCTCAAAGGGATCGCGTGTAGAATAAGGCGAGATACCTATTGATTCAGCCCATGAAATAAGTGTACCCTTGGCTCAGGCTCAAACCGATCAACGGGATCAGGCTCAAAGAATGAAAGGAGGCTTGGAATGAGTAGCGAACATGAGAAAGATGGATATGGGATCACGCTTTTCAGACCGGGGACTCCCCACAACGCTAAAATCAGAGGAATAGTTTTCTTCATTATTTTCTGCATCATCACAGTGGTCCAGTCCTGCTATTGGCTTTTCGCAAATACGGTAAGACCTTTTGTATTGGGAATGCCGTTTGGGATGTTCTTTATCGTCCTCTTTATTACGGTAGAGTTTGCTGTCCTTGTCATTCTTTATTTTCTTGAATCCGAAAACATGGAAGAAAAAGGAGACGTGTGATGACATGGGTTTTGGTTCTCATCATTATTTTTGCCTATTTGTTTTTTATTCTCTTTCTGGGATCCTGGGCCGGTCGCGGCAGGGAAAGCTCCATCGTTGAATATATCGCTGCCAGCCGGAGCCTTGGTTTTGTAATCATGTACTTCCTGATGGGAGGGGCTATTTTCAGCGCCTTTGCCTACCTAGGTGGGCCTGGTTGGGCCTATTCCAAAGGAGGAGCCGCTTTTTATATCCTGGGTTACTGCGCCCTGGGATTGGTGCCGTGGTGGTTGTGGGCTCCACGAGCACTCAGGGCGGGACAGAGGTTTCAGTATGTCACCCAGGCCCAGCTTTTCTCAGATCGCTTCCAATCCAAGGCCCTGTCTGTGATCATTGCCGTGGTCTCTGTGCTGGCCTTCATCCAGTATATTACACTCCAGATGAAGGGCTGCGCCTATGTATTTGAGGTCGCCTCAGAGGGCCGCATACCTTTCTGGGCTGGGGCGCTTATCGCCTATCTCGTGGTTCTGATCTACGTCTTCTACGCCGGCCTGCGTGGCGTTGCGTGGACCAACGTCTTCCAGGGTGCCTTTATGGTTGTTACGGCCTGGGTACTTGGGCTCTACCTTACCTACCACCTTTATGGGGGGCCCTCGGAGATGTTTCGACAAATTGCCCAGGCGAATCCAACTCACCTGCTTGTTGGCCCTGGAACCAAGATGAGCTTTGCTGCCTTTGCATCTGCCTTGTTGGTATCCGTACTGGGCTTCTCCATGTGGCCTCATTTGTTTATGAAGGCCTATACGGCAAAGAGCGAACGGGTGCTGAAGCAGACGATCGTCCTTTATCCCACATTTGCCATTTTTCTGGTACCGGTGCTCTTTATCGGGTTTGCGGGAATCATGCAGGTGAAACCCGACGAGTTGGGTGCGCCTGATAGGATTCTGCCGTGGATGTTCAGCCACATGCAGTTTCACCCTATAGCTGTGGGACTGGTTTTGGCCGCCGCCCTTGCAGCTGCCATGTCAACCCAGGACACCATTACGCACGCCGCAGGTTCTATCTTCGCTCAGGACTTTGTCGAGGTCTTGAAAAAGGAAAAGCATTCCGACAGAGAGGCCACATTGTGGGTCCGAATCTCTGTGGTCTGCTTCGGGGCAGTTTCATATATGGTGGCCATCTTTGGTGGTCAGACATTGGTCGCACTCTTGCTGGGGGCCTATGGTTCCATCGTTCAGTTGCTTCCCCTGGCTGCCGCAACCTTCTTCTGGCCACGGGCAACCAAGGCGGGCGCAATCTGCGGAATCCTTGCAGGCGTACTCTACAATTATGCGATTGTGCTTAAAATCATCCCAAAATTCTGGGACATCCATGCAGGGATTCAGGGACTGGTCCTGAATTTCATCGTTCTGATCGTTGTCTCCCTGCTCACCAGACCCATGGATAGGGTACACGTCCGGAAGTTTGTCACACTGTAAAAGCGCACAAACCTGAAATTGGGGTCTCATCATGATTGATATCAAGAAACTGGTACAGCAACACAAAGACCTCATCATAGATACCCGTCGAGAACTGCATCGTATACCAGAGCCGGCTTACACGGAGGAAAAGACATCTGCTTATGTGGCAGAGTACCTGAGGAAAGAGGACATTAAGGTCCAAGCGGGAATTGCTCGAACTGGCGTCGTGGCCTTGATGAAGCTTGCCGGCCCCGGCAAGACCTTGATGATTCGTTCCGACATGGACGCCCTTCCCGTTTCCGAGGAAACAGGGCTGCCTTTCGCCTCAACGCACAAGGGGGCAATGCATGCGTGCGGTCATGATGCCCACATGGCCATGGTTCTCGGTACGGTAACCATTCTGAACAAGGTTAAGGATAAGTTGCGTGGAAACGTCAAGTTCTTATTCCAGCCTGCTGAGGAGGGTCCTGGAGGTGCAGAGCACATGATCGAGGCAGGAGTCATGGAAAATCCCCGGGTAGATCATTCCATAGGTTGTCATGTCTGGCCTGCTACGCCTGAGGGGTCCATAGGAGTGAAGGCTGGACGCCTCATGGCAGCCATGGATCGCTTTGACATCAAGATAATAGGAAAAGGCGGCCATGGGGCCATGCCTCATCTATGCGTCGATGCCCTTGAGGTTGGTACCCAGGTCGTCAACGCCCTCCAACGCATAGCGAGCCGTCAGATGAACCCATTGAACCCAACGGTCGTCACTATTGGTAGTTTTCACGCAGGCACAACCTTCAATGTCATCCCCGGGGCAGCCGAATTGTGCGGCACGACAAGAACATTTGATCGAGATATACGGAATTCTTGGCCCGAGCGCATTGAGAAGATCGTCCGTGGTGTCTGTCAGTCCATGGGCGCAGACTATGACTTGAAACATACACACGGATATCCACCGTTATGTAATGATGAATCCATGGCCGAGGTAGTTCGCCGATGCGCAGGAAACGTGGTGGGCGAAGAGCGCGTTATCGAACCTGAGCCAACCATGGGCGGCGAGGATATGGCATTCTACCTGGAAAAATCAAAAGGGTGTTTTTTCTTTCTCGGTGTGGGTCGCCAGGGGTGTGCTCCCCTCCATAACCCGAAATTCGACTTGAATGAGGAAGTCCTAATGCTCGGTGTTGAGACATATTGCCGTGTTGCCTTTGAATTGCTGGGGTAGGCTTTAAAGGAGCTATTTTTGCACCTAACAAAGGAATAAGATTAAGTTTTCCAGGGATATTATGGTCTTCTTATTTTTCGTTAATCATTGGAGGTTTTGGAAATGGAAGAAACTAGAGCCGCAACCGGCGGCAAAATGTCACAAGCCGTCATTGAGTTTCTTATACTTAACATCCCTGTCCTTGCTACATTAAAGGATAAAGAATTAAGAATCATTGAAAAATACATGAACCTCATTGAGATGAGTCCTGGAGAAATTGTTTTCAAGGAAGGTGATAGAGGGGATTACGTATGTTTTGTAGTGGATGGCTATCTGGATGTTCTCAAAAAATCAGAGACTGGAGAGAGCACTGTCATATCGACATTGTCAAAGGGAGGTTCAATTGGTGAAATGGCCGTAATAGATGACCTCCCTCGGTCCGCAACTGTGAAAGCCCATACGAAATCGACCTTACTCACATTATCAAGGGACAATTTCGACTACATATTGGCTGAGCACTCAACTATAGGCGTCAAAGTCCTCCAAGGTATTGCTCGTTTGCTGAGCATGAATTTGCGTAAAACCTCAAGCAAGCTTGCCGGCTATATGTTACCACTCAGCTAGCATGGTTAGATGCAAATGATATACGATTCCGGACATAGTAAAGAATCCACGCCCAGAGGACGTGGCTTTGATTGGCCCCCAGAGGGGGCTTGGGATATCTTGCATCATTCACAGTTTTATGGAGTAATGGAGTAGTGGCCTGCCCTGGCGCGACTTCTCCGGAACAAGTTGCTATTG
>DAOVGH010000041.1 GCA_030672485.1 Desulfobacterales bacterium
CGATGCACTGACAAAGCTTATGGCCGAACCAAGGGCTGTAGGGCAGATCTTTAATGTGGGCAATGAAGAGGAGGTGGCCATTAAGGATCTTGCCCTCATGGTCAAGGAGATGACAGGAAGCTCATCTGAGATAGAATACATCCCCTATGAAAAGGCCTACGGACCTGGCTACGAGGACATGCATAGGCGTTGCCCGGATATCACCAGGATAAAGAATCTCATTCATTTTGAGCCCGGGACAGATCTTAAGGGTATCATTCAGAGTGTGATAGACTACTATAAGAAATGAGTGCCCTTCCTTCATACGCCTTTGCCTTTCTAGCCTCCTTTTTGCTCTCACTGTCCTTGACCCCCCTGGTAAGGCACCTGGCTATCAAGGGGAATTTTGTGGCCAGACCCAGGGGTGACAGGTGGCATAAGAAACCGACCGGCCTTTTGGGAGGGGTCAGCATCTTTTTCACCCTGATGCTGGTCTGGCAACTGGCCTCTTTTGTATCCGGTTATTATACCTCGATAAGACCCCTTTTGCCCCTTGCCCTGGGCGGCATGGCTATCTTTCTCCTTGGCCTGGTTGATGACCTTTTTGATATCAATCCCCAGCACAAACTCGTGGGGCAGGTCATTATTGCCTCGGTGTTGGTCATTTTTGGCTTTCAGGTAAACTGGTTCGAGTCCACGACCGCCAATCTGGTAATAAGTATCTTCTGGATCGTAGGCATCACGAACGCCTTTAATCTCTTAGATAATATGGATGGATTATCGGCAGGCATTGCCTTCATAGCAGGCTTTTTTCTGTTTTTTTCTCAGGTCTTTTCTGGAGGTGAGAATATTGTCCCGGCACTCGTTTTCCTATCGGTATACCTTGGTTCCTTACTGGGGTTTTTGATCTATAATTTTCATCCGGCCTCCATTTTCATGGGCGACTCTGGCAGCCTCTTTATTGGATTTCTCTTGGCTGGACTGACCACCGAAGCTTCAGGATTAATGGTTGGCGCCCGATCAGGCCACCTGGTCTTTGTGCTGGCCATCCCTATCCTGATCCTGTTCATACCTATCCTGGACACTACGTTTGTTAGCCTGATGAGGAAACTTTCTGGCCGCCCCATCTCCATGGGAGGGCGGGATCATTCCTCTCACCGGATGGTGGCTATCGGATTTTCCGAGAGGACTGCCGTGTTGATACTTTATAGTTTTGCTGCTGCATCTGGCCTTCTGGCCATGACCACTGCCCGTATCTCTCTTGGAGTCAGCCTGGTCCTTGTCGCGATCTATCTCCTTTTTGTCATCTTTTTCTGGATAAGCCTGGCCAGGGTCAACGTATATCCAGAAGAATCCATGCTTTCTGAGGCCACAAAGGGAAAGCTCACCCCCCTTCTCGTAGAAATAACTTATAAGAGGAGGCTGTTTGAGGTCCTCCTGGATCTCATCCTCATTCCACTGGCCTATTGGACTTCCTACCTGCTCAGGTTTGAAGGTTCTGCTTATGGTGCAAATTTTCCCATCTTTCTCAAATCATTACCTATTGTCGTGGCATGCCAGCTTTTTAGCTTTTTCCTCTTTGGTGTCTATCGAGGTATATGGCAATATGTGGGGATGAGGGACGTGATCACCTATGGCAAGGCGATTACTGCCGGTACAGTCTTATCTGTCCTGGTTAACTTAGGGCTTTATCGTTTTATGGGGTTTTCTCGCACAGTATTTGTTATCTACTGGATGATCTTGTTTGTACTGGTGACAGCCTCCCGCTTCTCGTATCGCTTGATCGGGGAGGCTACCTCCAAAAATGCCATGAAGGGAGGAAAAAGGGCACTTATATACGGTGCTGGGGCAGCTGGCCAGCTTGTCATGCAGGAAATTGAACGAAACAAAAACCTAGGGATGGCCCTGGTAGGGTTTATCGATGACGATATCGGAAAACAGAACAGGAGGTTTTTGGGATATCCCGTGTTCGGAGGAAAGGATAGTCTGAAGGAAATCGTGAATAGGCACGGGATTTCCGAGGTGGTCATTTCATTTCGGAATATGGACAGGCTGGCTCTGAATTCCATGAAAAAGGCGTGCAACACACTGGGTGTGAATCTGAGCTGCCTCAGGGTATTAATTGACTGATTCAGGGCTGACAGCTTTCTTAACCCCATACCGACGATGTTTATGGGAAATAGGAATGAGGACCGGCTTTTCCCTAAAGCCTTGGGCCAGAGATTGTAAGATTAATTTTGTTGACAAGATAGAACAGAGCTTTTAACATGCCAACGTTCAATAAATCAGGATAAAGAAAGGAGGAAGAAATGGGAAAGAGATTTTTGAAGGTAGTTACCTGTGTTGTGGCGATCAGCATTTTGCTGGTGCCGGTTTACATTATGGCTGAGGAAAAGATTAACCTGAATACCGCAACTTTAGAGGAGTTGACCAAACTTAAAAGGGTAGGCCCAGCCTATGCACAAAGGATTATTGACTACAGGGAGAACTATGGTCCTTTTGAAAAGATAGAGGATCTGATGAAGGTTAAGGGGATCGGGCCTAAGACCTTTGATGCCAACAAAGATATCATAACAGTGGAATAGTCGGGTCTGTGAACCTGACACCTTTCGTAGAAAGCTTTCTTACTGAAAAGCAGCTTATAACCCTGTATTGACCTAGAGCGGGAATATCTGCGCAAGATTTTCATCCGGTCCGGAAGGTCTGTTTTCGAGACTTGAAAAGTTGTAGCGTGGGCTATTTTACTCCCAGATGGGTCGCGGTTTATGGATATTTCCTCATTGTCCTGATCGCAACACCGTATCTTCCACTATTGATTCAGTGGGCTTCCTCCAGTTGGCCGGCAGCATCGATCTCCGGTTTCGTATTGGGTGTTGAGATCTCTATAGGAATTCTTCTGATAGTCTTAGCAGGCGCCATCTTTTTTTTCAACATACGGAAATTCCCTTACTTCCTTCTCATAATAAGCGCATTAATAGCGTTTGCCAGTCTATTCTATCTTATCATTCCAAATCCTTATGAATTAACCCACCTGCCCGAGTATGCAATCTTAGGCATATTGACGCTGCATGCCATTAAAGGAGGAGAAGGGAAAAAAGAAAAAGTGAATGAAGCCTGTTTTGCCCCTGTTAGAATGTCCCCTTCGGAAAACACGGGGAGGCTATGCAAAATATTATCCGCCCCGCCTGCTAACGCCCTGAGCTCGCCCGGCATTCGCCTGAG
The DNA here is from genome assembly GCA_030672485.1 of Desulfobacterales bacterium. Taxonomy (GTDB): domain Bacteria; phylum Desulfobacterota; class DSM-4660; order Desulfatiglandales; family B25-G16; genus JABXJZ01. Next base: position 3,202 of record DAOVGH010000041.1, read on the forward strand.
GCAAGGCCGACCCGCCCGCCTCGCCTGCGCGAGAGCAATGGCGGGCAGGTGGCGGACGGGCGTAGCGATGGCGGGCAGGTTTTTCACACGGGGTATAATGGCTCTTGTGAAATCTAACAGGGTTTATCTTAGGTCTGGTGTGATTACTGGGTCGTTTGGCACAATAGATGAGCTTTACCAGGGTATCTTACCTTTAAGGTATTTTGCCTGGCATGATATCCTTCTGAATGGGTTAGGCGGCCTCTTGGGATTGACTATTTTCTGGGGAGTCAGTAGGGAGTGAAAAAATCTGCCACTGTGGGACTGGAGGCATTCAGACCCAGGGAAGGCTGGTCCTTTTCAGGCTTAAATAATTGAGAGGTAATTACAGGTGATCATTATCCCGGCAGTGGATATGAGGGGAGGTAAGTGCGTAAGATTAGAGCAGGGTCGTATGAATAGGGAGACCGTATTTTCTGATCATCCCGAAGAGATGGCCGTACAATGGGAAAGGAAAGGGGCAAGGAGATTGCATCTTGTTGATCTGGATGGGGCTGTTCATGGAAAACCTTTCAATCAGAAAGTTATAAGAAAAGTGATAGATACGGTCTCTATTCCGGTGCAATTAGGTGGTGGTATTAGAGAACTAGATACCATTGAGGAGTACATTGATCTGGGCATTGATCGAATTATCATAGGTACAGTAGCCTATAAGAATCCAGACCTGGTAGAGATGGCATGCATGAGGTATCCGGGAAGAATTCTCGTAGCTATTGACTCAAAGGATAATTATGTATCTGTTGAAGGCTGGACAGAGGCTACCAGTATTGTTGCTATTGATCTGGCTAAGAGGTTTGAGCATATGGGAGTCAGTTCTATTATCTATACCGACATAAAAACAGATGGAATGAAAACAGGCCCGAATGTAGATGCTATAGGAGGCTTCGCAAAAGCTACAAATGTACCAATTATAGCAGCAGGAGGAATATCGTCGCTGAAAGACATAGAGGATCTGTTGCCACTGGAAGAGGATGGGGTTAACGGATTAATAATAGGAAGGGCCCTTTATGATGGATCAATTAAACTGGAGCACGCTATAAATATGGCAGGAAAGCGCATCAAAACTAAAAAATTTGTAACATTTTAGCTCTTTGAAACGAACTGGTGAATGAGCATGGAGATGTCTTTTTTTACCATGCCCTCACAAAGACGAGTCGGTAGGCCGCTTCAAACCGGCACA
>DAOVGH010000066.1 GCA_030672485.1 Desulfobacterales bacterium
ATCAAGGTAGAAGGGGGCCTTCAGTGCCCCTGTAGGGCAACTATCAACACATGCGGTGCATGAACCACACCTGTTTTCCTGCACCTTGACAGAGGGGATAGGAAATTGGGCTGTGGTCAGGATCTCAACCAGAAAGCAGTATGAGCCATGACCCGGAACAATCAACATATTGTTTTTGCCGATAAAACCCGTCCCGCCGGTCACTGCAAAGCTCCTTTCGAGAATAGGGGCGGAATCCACACATATCCCGGAATGGCTTTTGGGAAATATGTCTTTGATGAATTTGCACAGTTGTTCTCCTCGTTGTGTCAACCGCAGATGGTAATCTTGTTGTTGAGGCGTGCTATATCTCGAGACGGTGTATCCCTCAGGGGTAGATGGCTTGCTTGCCGGGTAGGGATATGCAAGAGAGATTACAGTCTCTAACCCATCAAGGAGTCTTCCGGGGTCCCTCCGGAGATCTATGTTCCTTCTCAGGTAGGCCATATCCCCTACTTCAACTTCTCTCAGCCAGTGGAGAAAGAAGTCAAAGTAGATGGGTTTCCCTGGCTTAGAAAAGCCTACAGCAATAAAGCCAAGTTCTCCTGCCCTGTCTCTGAAAGCCCGGTTAATCATGGAAAAAGTCACTCAGCCGCCCTGCCGAGTTCCTCAAGGAAATTCTTTACCCAGGGTGGATTGTATATTATGACATAGGCGACAAAAAATGCTGTCAGCGGAAAAAAGAAGATACCCAGGTCAAGCAAAATGACACCGAGGGCCAAGAGAATGCGTTTTTGTCGGCTCATACGTATCCCTTTATCATACCCCTTATCTTTGATCAAACCAGCGGAAAAATTAGTTAGAATCGGTAAATAAGCTTGACTTATGAAAATTGCCTTTGGTAGGAGTTACACATGAATATCCTTGATTTGGCCATCCTTGGATTGATAGCCTTTTTCCTTATAAAGGGTATTTTCAGGGGCTTTTTCAGGGAGATATCTTCCCTTGCCGGGATCATTTTTGGATTCCTGATTGGCAATCAGTACCACTCCCAGATGGCCAACCTTCTCAAGGCTTACATCCCTTTTGAGAAATCCCTTCCCCTTATCAGTTTTATTACTCTATTCATCTTGGTGTTTGTTCTCTTCAACCTTCTTGGAGCCCTTTTGCACGATATCTTCAAGAGACTGCTTATCGGCTGGTTTGATAGAGGTCTTGGTATCAGCCTCGCCTTGGTTAAAGGGATCATCATCTCTTATCTCCTGATTGTGCTCCTTACCTTTTTTATGCCCTCCAAGAGTCCCCTGATAGCCGAGTCAAAGGTAGCTCCCCTGGTAAAGGTCAGCTTTGAATCAATGCGCATGCTCATATCGCCAGATCTTTATAATACCTGGAAGAAGAGGATATCTAAAGAGTCGGAAAAGATAGGTAAGATAGTCACTGAGGGCAAGGAGGCGGTCAAAAGCCTCCCCCAGGTTCTTCCAGATAAAAAAGAATAGGATGGATACGCTCCGGCTTCCCTCTCCTATCCCCTGATGGATCTCGGGAGCAACATCTGGTGATGGGGGCATATGCTCTGTGGGTTTTGATAACAGCTTCTGGCAAATGCAACGAAATACGCCCGGAGTTGTGTCATGGGGACAATCTCATCCACCAGACCGGTTTTTGCACAATAGATAGGCCTGGACTGTTCGTAGTACTGTTGAGCAAGGGCATTCATCTTATCAATCACAGGTTCAAGGGGGTTTCCCGCATCTTTTTCCTTTACCAACCTCCTTGCAAAGGCAGCGACGGCAGCAGTCTCCCCATGCATTACATAGATTTCAGTGGTAGGCACACCCAGGGTAAAGGCATTATTCCTGTTTGCCTGGGGCCCGCCCATTATGTAATGGGCTGCAGCTGTGCCCTTTCTCATGACAACGGTCATCATAGGAATCCCTGAACTCTCAATAGAGTAGATAAGTGACTGCCCGAGCCCGAGCAATTCCGCCTTCTCAGCTATATCGCCAACATCAATGCCCGAGGTATCTTGAAACCAGATCATAGGTATCCTGTCTCTGCCGCACAACATGACCATCTCGTTCATCTTTATGAGGCCCTCCCGGTAGAGCTTGCCGCCTATGCCCAGGTATTGATTCTCCGCATAGCGTGGGTAACCCTTGCCCAGAAACCCCTGCCGATTGGCAATAAGGCCAACCAGGAAACCGTCTACCTTGGCAAGACCACAGTAAACCTCAGGGCCATAGTCTGGCCTATATTCCATGTGTTCGCTTCCATCAAAAGCCCGTGCCAGCACCTGTTCAATGCTATAGGTCCTCTTCTGGTTGAAAGGGACAATACAGTTAAGATCCTCTGCCGGATATATCGGATCAGCGGGCTCCGCGACTCTGAAGGCTGAAGGCTCATAGAGGGGCATACCTGCCATGCATTTCTTGAGGGCCCCGAGGACGCCTTCCTCGGTGTCAAAGACCTCCCTCATAAAGCCGGTCTCATCATGGTGAATCCCGACACCTCCGGGGGGAGCCTGTTTGAACTTCTTGGTTGCCTCAATAAGCATCTCTGCACCCTCGAGGTCAAATCCCCCCTTGGGAGACATGCCGCTGACAATGCCTCCTCCACCCACTGCCATATTGGATTTAACGTGTGCGAAGATAATAGCCGGGCTGATTGCATGATATCCACCACCGGCTGGATTGGTTCCGTACATACCAACGATAACCGGTATACCTTTTTGGATGAGCTCACTGTGTCTAAAAAATGGTCTTCCACCAGATCTCCTGCCAGCGTAGACCTTTTCCTGTTCGGTCAACTTTACACCGCTACAGTTCAGTACCCAGACGAGGGGGATGTGCAGACGTTCGGCAATATCCTGGGCCCGAAAGATATGCTCCCGCTGGCCTGGAATCCAGGCCCCCGCAAGAACCTTGTTGTCCGAGGCGATAATCGAGGCGTATCTCCCCGATATCTTACCCAGGCCGGTTATAACCCCGGTTGTTCCCTCCTGGTTGAACTCCGGGTCATAGAGGCTATTTAGCGGTAAAAAGGTGTCGGGATCAACCAAGAGCTCAATCCTTTCCCAGGCTGTCTTTTCCCCCCTTTTGTGAAGCTTTTCAGCTGGAATACCTGCCATGTTCCTTTTCTCTAAGGCCTGGGCCACCTCTTTTTCAACCTTGGATATCTCAAGGGCATTGGCCTCTTCCCGTTTTCTTTCATTTTCCCTGAGTTCCTTTCCCAATGGGGTCATTTTTCGAAAGTACTGTCTCATCTTAGTGAACCTCCTGGTAAGCTTATTGGTGGGTATGGGTGTCTTTTTTTGATTATGCCCCTGGCCCAGACCTGGCTTATAAGCCATGAGTAGGTAGAATTCAGCTGAGAAATAATATAGTGATCATATGATATTCCAGAGACTTCGCGCCAGGGCGGGCCTCACATAGCTTAGATGAGTGGGCGTTTCAAAATGGTTTATATAGACGGAGTGCATGATTCTAAGGCTTATGGCGCAATAAACCAGTTTGAAACGACCCAGTACAGAGCCATGTTAGAGGGCCCGTCTGCCTCGCAAGCTTGGTGAGCGGGCAGGCATAACAAAAAAAGATACCCATACCCTGGACTTTGACCTTACCCTGTTTCATCCGGGTTGATACTTTATGTGACTCTATATACAATGATATCCATCCCGGTTCA
>DAOVGH010000067.1 GCA_030672485.1 Desulfobacterales bacterium
AACTGAATATCAGGAACGTATCTGAGGTGCAGCCTCTCACCTATCTCTTTGCGAATAAATCCCTTTGCAGATTCAAAGCCTGCCTGAACCTGTTCTTTCTGCTCATCCAGACCAAAGAGGCTGTAGTAAACAAAAGCACGTCTCAAATCCTTAGTCATCCTTACATCAGTTAGCGTAACGCCTTTTAACCTGGGATCGTTCACCTTTGTTAGAAGTAGGTCAGATATTTCCCTTAATATCTGACCGCCAACCTTATGAGATCTGTTACCTGCAAGCATGTTTGTGTTCTTTGGGTTTGTTGTGTTTCTTGGGTTTATCGGGTTTGTTGGGTTGACTTATGGCTCTGGCTCAACCAGACACTTCTAACTTTAGGCACTTTAGCTCACTTTAGGCACTTATAGGTTTAGTATCTCTATATCGGAATCAATAATCTCCCCCAGGTAAAGGGAGTCTAAGTAGGAAAGGATATTGTCGAGGGACGAATTCACAAACCGCCTATCATTACCTACATGACTAATCCCCAACTCCACCATCTGCCACTTATCATTCGAACCAACTTCGGATATGGATACGTTGAATCTATTTTGCACTTTGGCTACAATACTCTTGACAATCTTTCTCTTTCCTTTAAGTCCTTGGTTGTTATGGATATGGAGGGAAAGCTTGAGAGTTCCTACAACCAAATCAAAGCTCCGGCTTCATCTCTTCCAAGGTATAGACCTCTAATACATCCCCGGGCTTTATGTCATCATAATTTTCTAATCCTATACCACATTCAAAACCCGAGGGAACATCCTTGACATCGTCTTTAAACCTTTTCAATGAAGATATCTTCCCATTATAGGTGACCACATCGTCTCTTAATAGCCGTACCTTGGCGCTTCTCTCAATCCTGCCATCAGTTACATAACACCCGGCGACAGTGCCCAGCTTGGAGATATGAAATATCTCTTTGATATCTGCACGACCGATGACATTCTCACTATAAACAGGTTCAAGAAGTCCGACCATAGCCAGTTTGATATCTTCTGTCACCTTATAAATAACATCGTAAAACCGTACATCCACATTTTCCTTCTCTGCAATGGCCTCTACGGCTGGATTTGTCCTAATGTTAAAACAGATAATTATAGCCTCAGAGGCAGAGGCCAGCATCACATCGCTTTCCGTCAAGGCTCCGGTTCCGCCGTGTATGACCTTCAACTTCACCTCTTCCGTGCTAAGCTTAACCAGAGAATCCACTAAGGCCTCTAAAGATCCCTGTACATCGGCCTTGACTATAATACTCAGTTCCTTCACCGCACCCTCTTTAATCCTGTCAAAAAGAGTATCGAGGCTAATGGAGCCCTGCTTGGTCACTGTTTCCAACCGAGCCTTGGTTTTCCTGTGCTCGCTGACCAATTTGGCCTTCTTTTCATCGCGGACTACTATGAAATCGTCTCCGGCCTTAGGTACACCAGAAATACCATAGATTTCAACCGGCATGGAGGCAGAGGCTGATTTTATCTTCTGTCCCCTATCGTCAGACATCGCCCTTACCCTGCCAAAACTCTCTCCAGACACGAAAAAGTCCCCTTGATTAAGGGTGCCGTTACGAATTAGAACAGTAGCAACCGGGCCTCTATTCTTATCCAACCTTGCCTCAATAATTGTCCCCCTCGGTTTCTTTTTATAGTTCGCCTTCAACTCTAATATTTCCGATTGAAGGACTATACTATCAAGAAGCTCATCCACACCTTGCCCGGTCTTAGCAGATATACAACCAAACATGGTATCGCCGCCCCACTCCTCTGCCACCAGGTCGTACTTTGATAATTCTCTCTTGACCTTCTCCGGATTTGTGTTCGGTTTGTCGATCTTGTTAACTGCCGCGATGATTGGGACATGAGCCGCCTTAGCATGATCGATAGCCTCTATGGTTTGTTCCTTTACTCCGTCATCAACAGCAACTATCAAAACAATCAAATCAGTTACCTTCGCACCCCTGGCCCTCATTGCAGTAAACGCCTCATGTCCGGGGGTATCAAGAAAAACGACATCTCCACGCGGGGTATGCACGTAATATGCCCCTATATGTTGAGTTATCCCACCAGCTTCTTTGTCGATAACCCGAGATTTCCTGATGTAATCAAGAAGAGATGTCTTCCCATGATCTACATGCCCCATTATGGTAATCACCGGTGGCCGAGGAAGAAGATCTTCGGGTTTGTCCTCGTCTTCAGAAAGGATCTCCTCTTCTTCAAAAGATGATAGCTCCAATTCGTATCCAAATTCACTTGCTATCAAAGAGGCAGAGTCAAAATCAATTGTCTGGTTTATGTTAAGCACCATATCTATCTCCATCAGTTTCTTAATGAGCTCTGTTGCCTTGACACCCATCCTCTTTGCCAGCTCAGCTAAACTGATCACATCTGGAACCTTTATCCTCCTCTTTATGGCCCTGGGGACAGTAATCTCTGTTTGCTTAAACTTCTTCTTGACAACTTTGTCTCTCTTCTTTACTCTCGCCCTGCCTACAAAGCCGGGTTCAGGCCCCCCATAGAGGTGCTCCCGTTCGAAAATCTCTTTCTTTCGTCTGTGATAGTCCCTCTTAGGAAAGATTACCTCTTTTTTCTCCCCCTTTTTCCCTTTCTTTATCCCCTTTTCCCTTTCAATCAAATGATCCGGGGTAACTTCTATGTCCACTAATGCGGTCTTGGCCGTGGCTTCCTCAATCTTCGGCTCAGGAGGTTGAACAGATGCTTTTTTTATTATCCTTGCCGGAACATCTTTAGGCCTCTCCTTTCTAGGCCTCTCCTTTTTCCTCTTTTCAATCTTGGGCTCAACCTCTTTGATGGGTTGCTCTGGAACAGGTTCTTCTCTTAGTTCCTTCTCGGCTTCTTCTTCTAGGACTTCTTTTATCTCCTCCTCAGGCACCGAAACTGCTTCTTCAAGCGATAGTTCAACTTCTTCTTCAATTTTGTGTTCTTCTTCCTGGCTCTTTTCCTCCACTTTGGGAACAATCTTCCTTCGCCTTCGGATAATGGTAGGCTTTATCCTCTTTTCCTCAAAAATTTCGCTTGTTGCCCCTGAAAGATAATCCTTAGCCCGGGCTATATCATCCATGTCGAGAGAACTCATATAATTATTAATAGCGAAGTCAGCGCTCTTCAATCGCTCAACCAGTTCGTTGGAATTCATCTTCAGCTCTTTAGCTAACTCATAAACCCTTAACTTACTCATTTAATCCTCCGGACAACTCCTCCTTTTCTTCATCCCAGGTTTTCTCCTTATCAAGATCTAATGACTTCATATAACTAGCAGCCTCCTGGATCAAATCAACGGCCTTTCTTTCACTTATCCCCTTTACTGATGCCAAATCAGCTGCCTCTGCCTTGGCGATATCCTCTGCTGATCTAAAACCCATCTCATAAAAAGCAGTGGCCAATTTTTCGCCAACGCCAGATAGCTGCAGAAGGGATTTATAACCCTCTCTTAAGGCCTTGTTGTACTCTGACTCGCTGACTACATCCAATTTCCAGTTTGTAAGCCTGGATGCTAATCGAACATTCTGCCCCCTTTTTCCAATAGCGAGAGATAGTTGATCATCCGGTACAACTACCTCCATGCTCCTGTTCTCCTCGTCAACTACCACCCTGAGAATTTCAGCTGGCGCCAGGCCATTACATACGAATTTTGCCGGATCAGGGTCCCACGGTATAATGTCAATCTTTTCACCCCTTAGCTCTTGTACTACTGCCTGAACCCTCGATCCCTTCATACCAACGCAGGCTCCTACTGGATCGACATCTCTATCCTTAGACGCCACTGCTATTTTAGCCCTGCTTCCAGGCTCTCGAGCTGCCTGCATGATGGTTACAATGCCTTCCGAAATTTCCGGTACCTCATTTTCAAACAGGGCCGATAAAAAGTTTGGGTGCGTTCGAGACAATATTATTTGGGGCCCTTTGCTAAACGGCCTCAAATCATAGATATAGGCCCTGACCCTATCGCCCTGTGTGTATGTCTCTTTCGGGATTTGCTCTTTAAGTGGAAGCTCAGCCTCTGCTTTACCGAGATTGGCAATAATGGAGCCTCTATCGAAACGTTGAACAATACCGTTAATTATCTCTCCCTTCCTATCCTTGAAGTCTTCATAAACAGCATCCCTCTCCGCCTCTCTGAGCCTCTGCATTATTACCTGCTTAGCTGACTGTGCCGCTATCCTTCCCAGGGTATCTATATCCATTTTCATGCCCAGACTATCGCCTATCTCGGATTCTGGATCAAGTTTCCTGGCTTCTTCCAAAGATACCTGAAACCTCTCATCCGTTGCACCCTCCACTACCTCTTTGAATTCAAAGACCTCAATCTCCCCCATCTCCCTGTTGAAGCTTACCTCAAGCTCATAGTCGGGACCAAATTTCTTTTTAACAGCTGAGCTCACTGCCTCTTCAAGTGCCTCGATCAGCACCTTAGAATCAATCCCTTTATCTCTCTGGATCTGCTCAATAGTCCTCAATAGATCTGAAATCATCTTCGATTCCCCGCCCAAAAACAAGTTAGTTCGCTTCGCTCACAATTGGAATAGTGGAATGATGGGTTTAGACGAATTTAGAGCAATTAAAATGATTTTTTCCGCCTTTATCCCCAATATTCCATTATTCGTAACATTGCATTATTCCATGAGCGATGCAAAAACCAAGAACTACGAAAAAGCCTTTTAACTTCAGGGAGTTGTGAAAACTCCGACATTCAGTTATTAAATTCATATTTTACTCTTGCCCTATCTATCTCCTTTAAGGGTAACTCAACGAGATTATCATTATCCACCAAAAGGCCTATTATCCCTTGTCTAACACTAGTAACGCGCCCTGTGAAATTCCTCCTTTTGTTGATAGGTCTTGATAGCTCTAATTTCACCATTTTACCAATTGAACGTATAAAATCCCCCTCTTTTCTTAGTGGCCTGTTTAGCCCTGGTGAGGAAATCTCAAGCACATAGTGATAACCAATTATATCTTTCGCCTCAATCAAATCACCAAGCTCCCTGTTAACATGGGCGCAGTCATCTACTGTAATACCTCCTTGTTTATCTATAAAAACCCTGAGGGTCCATCTACCCCTTTCAAACCGGAACTCAACATCCACCATCTCCATACCGTATTCACCCAAAAGACCTTCAGCTAACTGGGATACCTGGCTAACAATCCTCTTCGGTTGCGACATCGCTAAGGTCCCTTGAACATAAAGAGCGGGCTAAAAAAGCCCGCTCCCTCAATTCTAACTTAGTTGTTGTCAGATTTGGCCCATCCTCTTTTCAAAGTAACATGCTCCCAACAACAACCGTCTACCTCGAAAAGGGAACAGGGCTCTCTTTTACTATGGAGCGGGCAACGGGGCTCGAACCCGCGACACCAAGCTTGGGAAGCTTGTACTCTACCAGCTGAGCTATGCCCGCTTAATATAGGTTTATAATAAAATCTCTGTAGCTAGTCAAGCACAATTTATAAGATTACCATGGCATTATTATGGATTTTAAAAATCTATCATTTCATGTATAAAAAGAAGGCCCGTTCTCGGGCTCAATGTCTCTCGCATTACATAACGAAAATAATCTCCAAGTGCTGCTAACGAGTGTCTTTTACAAAGAAAATATGGAAAGGAAAAGCTCAGGAGCTCCCTCAAATGAACACAATTAGTGTAAAAGATGCAGGGTTAGCGGGGCTTTCGGGTCTCATGTTGACTGCCTGTTTCTCCCCCGTCGATCTAGACTGGATGGCGTGGATAGCACTCATCCCCCTCCTCATCAGCATCAAGGATAAATCCTCAAGAGTCGCATTAAAATTGGGGGTTTTTGCTGGCCTTTCGCACTATTTGACCCTTATCTATTGGATAGTTGTGGTACTTTCCCACTACGGCAATATCAACTTTTTCTTGAGTCTGACGGTTTTGTTCCTGCTCTCCTTGTATTTGGCACTGTATATTGGATTTTTTACCCTCGGCTTGGTCAGGTTTGAAAGAGATAGACTATTTTCCTTTTGGGGAGCCAGTCTCTGGGTTGCACTGGAATATGCAAAGGCGCATGTCTTGACTGGTTTCCCTTGGTGCCTTTTGGGATACAGCCAATATTCAAGGTTACCAGTGATACAAGTATCGGATATTTGGGGTGTTTACGGCATATCATTTGTTATCGTTGTGGTAAATCTTGTGATATACAGGACATTTTTTGTCTCTATCCCCCAAAAAAAGAAATTCGCAGGAATGGAACTAGCTCTCGCCTCCTCGTTGATAGGATTGATCCTTGTGTATGGCTACCATGGTTTGAGAGAAAAAGCAGACCCTGACCCAAAGGGAAAGAGGCTCAGGGCAGTCATTGTCCAAGGAAATATCGATCAGTCCATAAAATGGAACCCGGATTTTCAAGAAAAGACATTGGCCATTTACAGCAGCCTATCGAAAAAATCGGTGCATTTTAAACCCCACATTGTTATCTGGCCCGAGACTGCTCTCCCATTTTTCTTCCAAGATAGATCTCACCTTTCCATGGAGGTCTTTAAGGCCGCAAAAACGACCAATTCACGTATCCTCTTTGGTTCCCCTGCCTATGGAAAGGACAAAGACACTATCCGTTACTACAACAGGGCATATATAATATCTGAAAATAGGGTATTTGATTATTATGATAAAGTTCACCTTGTCCCTTTCGGAGAATATGTTCCGCTTAAGAAATTCTTCCCGTTTGTACATCGCTTAGTTCCAGCAGCGGGTGACTTCTCCCCCGGTAAGGCGGTTAAGCCAATACATGCCCCGGATCTTCGGATAGGGGCATTAATCTGCTTTGAGGCTATCTTTCCGGATATCTCTCGAGAGCTTGCTATCAAAGGGGCTGAACTCTTGGTTAACATAACCAATGACGCCTGGTTTGGCCCCACCAGCGCTCCCTTTCAACATCTGAGCATGGCTGTCTTCAGGTGTGTAGAAAATGGCTTACCCATGGCAAGGGCTGCCAACACTGGGATTAGCGCCTTTATACTCCCAAATGGAAGGGTGCTAAGCAAGAGTGCACTATTTGTGAGGGAGGTCTTAAAACAAGAAATAAGATTACATAATAAGAAAACATTTTATTCACAACGGGGAGACATTTTTGCTATACTATTACTGATAGTACTGATTATTAGATTGTTCTGGATATTAACCACAAAACGGAGATGAGACTATGTATTATGCAGAGACACTAGAGAAAATCGATTCCCTCAACAGGAAATTAGACGATCTATGGGAGCATCTTTGACCTCACCAAGGGCGAAGAAAGACTAAAGAAGATAGAAAAAACACTATCCAAAACGGATTTCTGGCAAAACAACCATGATGAAGCATCCAAACTGAGCCAGGAAAG
>DAOVGH010000036.1 GCA_030672485.1 Desulfobacterales bacterium
GGTTTTATGTACTCCTCAACATGGTTGAGGGTATCAACTGTTAACCTGCCAGCCCTTTTTATGCAAATAATGTCCTCCTTTTCCTTGAGCCTAATCTTGTAGAGCTTGGCATATTGATCTTTTATTTTTTTGAAATCACGAGAAGGGGTAATCCTCCTCAGCTTCCTCTTTAGTTTTTTATAGTTCATATCTTATCTTCGATGTGGTAAAGAATAGCCTTGATTTTCTGGATCGGGAGGATGATAGGGTAGATAGTGCAGCTGGTCAAGAATTTTCGCGATCACTGTCCTTAAGGATGGATACGGAAAGACCTAAAATAAGAGAAGATCTGGAGTTTTACCCAGTACAATCTACTGGTACGACGGTCGTTGTGGTTCATGACAGACTGGGCCTGGTGGAGCAAGGCAAGAGTATTAGTCCGGAATTATACCGGGTCATGACCATGTTGGATGGAACAAGATCCATGAGGGATCTTCAAATAGATTTGATGCGGCAGCAGGGAGGAAGATTGATATCAATCGAGGAGGTCGAGTCCCTTTTGGCTGAACTTGACTCATCTTATCTTCTCGATAGTCAAAGGTATGGAGAGGTAAGGAGGGAGATCATCTCTCGTTTTTCAGCCCAAGAGATTAGATATTGCTCTCATGCCGGCCTATCCTATCCTAGAGAGGAAGAAGAGCTAACAAAGAGATTGGAAACAATCCTGGCAAGCCAGGAGGTTCCATTGTTTCCAAATGGCAGAATTACTGCCGTTGTTGCGCCACATATTGATTTAGAGGCGGGCAAGAGGGTTTATTCAAGTGCATATCAGGCAATAAAGGGAATCACTCCAGAAAGGGTGGTTATCTTAGGTGTCGGTCACTCTATGGCAAGTGAGATGTTTTCATTAACAAAGAAAACATTTGAAACGCCCTTGGGCAGGGTAGAAACCGATCAAGCAATTGTAATGGAACTAACGAAAGCGGGAGATACGATAGTTTCGAGAGATGATTTTGCTCATAGAGATGAACACTCTATCGAATTCCAACTTCTTTTCCTGCAGAACATTCTCAGGGATGTTTCTTTTACTGTAGTCCCTATCCTGTGTGGTCCGCTTAAAGGCTGTTTGCCTGATTATAGCAGGGAAAAATATCGATCCATAGGGCGTGGTTTCCTAAGGATTTTGGCAGATGCTGCCGGAGAAGATGGCACGATTGTAGTTGCCGGAGTAGATCTCTCCCATGTTGGGCCCAAGTTTGGTCACGATATGTCTGCCTCCTTCATTATTGATCAGTCTGAGAGGCACGATAGACAACTCTTAGATTTTCTTTGTGCCGGGAATGCTGATGGCTTCTGGTCAGAGTCGAGAAGGATAGAAGATAGATACAATGTCTGTGGATTTGCTGCCCTTGTCTGTCTTTTGGAAGCCCTTCCTCCCAGTCAAGGACACCTCTTGGGCTATGAGATACTCAAGGAAGACGCAACCAGGTCAGCGGTCAGTTTTGCTGCGGCTATCTTCACAAGCATCGGGAGCGAAGATTCGAAGATTAGGAAAAAGATTGCTGATTGAATTTTTGGTAGGCGGAGTAAAGTCTTTGGCAAATGGTAACATAGCCCCCAATAACGAGTATCCACAAACCTAAAATGAGGTATTGGGAAAATAACAACATCAGGAATATGATCAGAATTCTTTCTGGCCTTTGCAAAAGGCCTATCGAGCCGAATTCCAGAAAATTTTCTGCTTTCGCTTTGATATAACTCGTAATCAACGAGGCTATGAGGGCTAAGAGGCCCAGGAGAAAGACCTCCCTGTTTCCAGCATTAAAGGCATAAAGGATGATAGCGAATAATATCGCACTGTCAGAGAACCTATCCATTACGGAGTCGAAGAAGGCACCAATGGGCTTAGCAGTATTATTCCTTCTGGCCAATGATCCATCGAGGGCATCAAAAAGCGAGAAGAACATAAAGAGAGAGGCACCTATTATCCAGTTTTCGAAATATATCAAGACAGATGCCACGATTGTGCCGAAAAAGGCGATCAAGGTTAATTGGAAGGCTGAGAAGCGGTGCTTGATCAAGAAATCTACAAAAGGCATTGAGGCCTTTTCAAAGCGGCCTTTAAGTAGATGTATCATTTCATTTTTCCCTTGGCAAATTCACCAACCTTAATGGTCATGTGTGCATTGTATAGTAAGCTAAATCTGCTTTTAGGTCAAGTCAATGTTGTAGTAATTCTACTTAAGTGTTTAGACCGTGGAATATAGTATGGATAATTATCAAAGGAGGACGATTTTAATTGGCTCAAGTATTTACATAATCCCGAATTTCGCAAGGGTTTTGCAAAGCCTTGCGCGGGGATAACTAAACAAGAGAATTGGATTAAGGCATTAGACGATGAACTCTATGGTAAATAGGGGAAGGGTATAGCGATGGATAATGAAATGTATTCAATTGTTCTTGATACGCTTAAGCGGATAGAGAGGGAGAGGCTATCTCCTGAGACAAGGTTAGAGATGGATGAAAAGGGTGATTTTCCTGAGGAGCTCATCCGTTTTATGCTTGGACCTGATGTTGGTCTTCATCTGATTTTTATGCCAGCTGAGTATGGTGGTTTAGGGGCAAGTGCGGTCCAGATAGCAAAGATATCGGAGGAGATAGCCAAGATAGATATGGCTATTGCTACATCATTTCTGGCAATCTGTCTGGGGATGGACCCCATTAGGATAGGAGGAACAGAACAGCAGAAAGAGAAATACATCCGACAAATCGCAGATGAAGGGCTCATCGTTGGCTATGGTGTAACCGAACCTGAAGCAGGTTCCAATGTTCAGGCGCTCAAGACAAAGGCGGAAAGGGTACTTGATGAAAAGGCCAATATCAAGGGCTACAGGATAAATGGACAAAAGCAATTCATTACTAATGGTGGGGTGGCAGATCTATACACCATACTTGCTGATACCCCCGAGGGACCGTCTTTTTTCATAGTTGAGAAAGGAACAAAAGGTCTTCTACCTGGAAAACATGAGAATAAGCATGGTATTAGGGCATCTAACACCACACCTATAACACTTGAAGATGTCTATGTTCCAATAGAGAATCTCGTGGGTGGTGTTGAGGGCGAGGGATTGAAACAGGCCAATAGGGTTTTTGGGTACACAAGGCTTATGGTCGCAACCTTGGGGCTTGCAGTGGGGATGTCGTCACTGGAAAAGGCTATTTCCTATGCAAAAGAAAGGGTACAGTTTGGAACAACTTTGGCTGAGAAACAGGGCTATACCCATAAGCTTTTAGTTCCCAATGCAGTTAGGATTGAAGCAGCGAGGGCTTACATTGAAGAGGTAGCAGCCAGGATTGATTCAGGAGAAGAGGATTTGCAGGTAGAGGGCTCTATTGCCAAGTATTTTGCCACCGAGGTTGGAGATGCCATGGCCAACGATGGAATTCAGGCCCTTGGGGGCTACGGTTATATGAGGGAATACGAGGTAGAAAAGATTAAGAGGGATGCAAAGATAAACACCATCTTTGAGGGAACGAGTGAGATCCAACAGAATATCATTTCCATCTTTAGATTGAGGGAGACGGTACGCACCAAGGGCGGATATTATAATAGGATGTCAGAAGAGATTTCAGGGCTTCCGGAAGAAACGGGTGGCCCTATGGTTGGAAGGGCGATGGGGCTGTTGAATGAGCTCCTCTTGGTTGCACGGAAGCTTAGGGTTACCAAATCCCAGTACCGTATGTTTCTCTTGGCGGATATGATGACCTGGGTCGAGGTAGCTAAGGCAACGTGCGTAAAGGCAGGCTCGGAAAACCGGGAAAAGGCCTTTTCAGATGAATTCATGCTGGCAGCTGCCCGGCTTTTTGCCAGAGAAGCCGTTGAGAAGGTTTACATAAATGCACTGAAGATACTCAAGGCAGGTCAAAAGGAAACCCCTGACCTGACGGGGAAATTGAGCTCCGTGGACTTAAGCGAGGTCTTTGAAGGTGCTTTGGCGGATATGGATACGGCGGCCAAGGAGCTGGTATAGTCTAGCCTATATCTGGTCATGGGTCTAACGGTCAAGGTTTTCTGCCATCTCCATGCCCAATTTCAGGGCCTGGTTGTTTAACCCCAGGATGTCAGCTGGAAGCCTCCTCTTGAGGGCCTTCACAACGGATTCCGGTCTAATCAATTGGGTGAGGCGAATCAAGGCTCCAAGCATGCAGATATTAAAGACAACAGGCCTTCCGATCTTATCAATAAC
>DAOVGH010000012.1 GCA_030672485.1 Desulfobacterales bacterium
CTTAGAGCGCCAGAAAGAAGAAGAGAGGTTGGAGATGAAGAGTACTTACGAAGCTTTACTAGAGGACATGAAAACAGAGATAGACAAGGGCAAGATTACCATTACCCAACTGCGGGGAAAATTAAAGGTGAATATGCTGGATGAAATCCTCTTCGACTCAGGGAAAACCACCATCAAGCCTCAGGGTGTTGAAGTATTAGAGCGAGTGGGGAACATCTTGCTAACCGTCAAAGACAGGGCTATCAACATTGAGGGTCACACAGACAATGTTCCTATCGGAGCTGAGCTCAGTAAGAAATACCCCACCAACTGGGAACTCTCGGCGGCCCGTGCTAGCAATGTGACCAGATATTTGCAGGAAAAAACCGGCATCAACCCCAGCTTACTTTCCGCCACAGGGTACGGAGAATACCAGCCCGTTGCCTCAAATGAAAGCAAAGAGGGACGGGCTAAAAATCGGCGGATTGAAATCGTGCTTGTTCCAAGGGAGATCGTGCCAGTTTCCAGGAAATAGGGGAACTATGAAGAGGCCGTCTTTTCAAATAGCCTCGGATTCCAGACCTATTCCCTCATCTGCCTTTTTTCTATCAATCTCCTTCTATTGTATATGAGCCACTTATCCCAAAAGAATAGGTCAACTCTACACTTCTCCCGCCTGAAAAACGTTATAGAGCCAAGGTAAATCATTCCATAGACTTACCAGCCTCACTTTCCGGCATTATAGAGTTTGACCGTGACATCATGCCTCAGATTTTTCATTGACAGACAACCGTAGTTTACCTATACTCCTTCCCACAAAAAGGGAGTTCTTATCTATTCGGTTTCGCTATGGTATCCATAAAGAATCACTGCTAAACCGTGAGGATGAAGATTATGCCTTGGTGAACCGATCTCCTCACAAGCCCTGCGAATCCCGCCTTGGGCTATTCCGGGGCGATGGATTAAGCCGTTTACTTGATACAGACCTTCCGAACCTGCTGGAGATCGGTAACCCCGAGAAATACCTTTCTGATCCCGTCTTGCATGAGAGTTGTCATTCCATCCCTTATGGCCTGCTCCCTCAATATCTCCATTTTTGCCTTACTTTGGATCAAGGACTTCATCTCGTCGGTACCGTCTAGAAGCTCAACGATGCTTGTTCTCCCCTTATAGCCCGAATTACCGCACTCATCGCAACCAGTTGCCTTATAGAGGGTCAGATCATCTCCGTAGGAAAATCCAAGGGCATCAAAATCTCCATCATAGGCCTGAACAAGACTATCGTATTCCTTGCAGTCAGGGTGATAGGGTTCCTTGCATGACTTGCAGGGCGTTCTGACGAGTCGCTGCGCCAGGACACCAAGAAGGGCATCAGCGAAATTAAAAGGGTCCATGCCCATATCCAGCAGTCTGGTGACGGTCTCTGGGGCGGTGTTTGTGTGAACTGTACTGAAGACCAGATGGCCTGTGAGAGATGCCTCTATGCCGGTAGCTACCGTCTCATGGTCCCTCATCTCGCCCACCATGATCACATCGGGGTCTGCCCTTAGAAAAGAACGCATGGCTGCAGCAAAATCGAACCCTATTTTTGGCACTACCTGAACCTGGCGGAGTCCTCTCTGTGTGATTTCCACCGGGTCTTCGGCCGTCCAGATCTTGGTTTGCGGGTTGTTGATATGGGCCAGTGCAGAATGCAGGGTGGTTGTTTTACCGCTTCCAGTGGGTCCCACAACAAGGACAATACCATAAGGTTTGGTGATCATGTTGATCAAGCGATTGTAGTCTCTTTCAACCATTCCCAAGGCATCAAGAGGAATCGGCTCTCCAACTGTCAGAATACGCATAACAACATCCTCTTCTCCTCCTTCTGTGGGGATGGTAGCGACCCTGAGCCCGATATCAAGGGGAGCAAATTGCTTGAATTTGATCTTCCCGTCCTGGGGCTTTCTGCGCTCAGAGATATCCAGATCGGCCATAATTTTTATCCGAGAGGCCACGGCTCGCCGATAATGGTAGGGAATTGTTTGGTATCTCTGGCACACACCGTCAATTCTGAACCTGATTTCTGCACCCGATTTATCTGGATAGGGTTCGATATGGATGTCTGAACAATTCTCCTTATATGCGTCAGTAATCATCTTGTTGGCGAGCTGGACAACGGCGCTGTCATTTTCCGTCAGCATTTCCGTAGCACCTTCCCCCTTTTCTTCCTCTTGCATGCCCAGTTTGCCCAGGATATCGTCTATTGAACCACTATCTTGAGTCTCTAGCGTTCCGTAAAAATGTTCCAAAAATTGCGCTATATCCTCTATAAGCCCCACGGCAAACTCGTATTTCTCTGCAGGGATCAGAGATTTGACGCTATCAATCTTGTCCAATTGTTGGGGATTGTCTATGAGAATTTTGACTTTGCCGTTTTCCCTAGACAGAGGTACCCACAGGTTGCTTTCCAGATAAGCCTGTTTCAATTTGGCCAAGAGGTCACCAGGGATGGGATAGTTCTGGTCAAAGGGGACGTATTCACAATCGTAATACTCTGCAAGGGATCTACCGACCTGCTCTTTTTTGACCTTCATCTCATTAATGAGATAGGATTCAATTGAGGTCTTTTGCTCCCGAGCCACTGTAATGGTTCTCCCCAGTTCCTTGTTTGTTACAAAACCATTTTTGAGAAGGTAGTCAAACTTGGTACGCTTTTTCACTTTCTGAGCCAATTTTTGATGATTGGAAAAGGCTATACCCAGAACCTTTGCCATCTCCACCGCCGAATTCTGGTCTTCCAGCCTGAATCTGGCGCCATTTTTTTTATTGATGAGCTGAAAGACCCCTATGACATATTTTTTGAAAAAAATGGGGACAGCCAAAATTTGTTTTGTAACATAGCCTGTCTCCTCATCCCAATTCTTGTCAAAAGAAAGATCCTTGTTGATCATGCTCAATTCATGCCTGTCGTAGGCATTGGCGATATTGGTTATTTGGGCTGTGTTGGCTGTATACCCAGCAATACTCTTGTTATTAATGGCGACACGGATTTCTTTGGGATAATCCCCTGCCTTAAAGCGTGAATAGATGTCTTTCTTTATGCCATCCAATACATAGATGGTGTTTCGATCTGCATCAAACAAACTGAGAATCTGATCCTTAAGGCTAATGAGGATCTCGTTAATATCTTCCGCCGAGTGAATCTGGTTGGCTATATCATGGAGTGCTTTAAAGTCCACTAGTTTTTCCCCTTCTTGTCATCTACCACCAATATCTTGCTCATCTCTCATATCCTGCAAGCACCATTACCCTTACAGCGTAAGGCCAAGTTTCTTTGGAATCTTGGAATCTCCACCTTTAGAATTTTTTGCGCTAACCCATTTCACGCTATTTCCAAAGACAATATGTGAAAATTGTTTCAGCTTTGTAAATATGTCTCCTTGTTTTTTATTCCAATAGTTTATCGTTCATTCCCTTAGATAAACAGTTCATATTTGCTTAGCTTTGCTTATATCTAATGCCGTTTAAATAATCAGTGGGTTTTGATCTGATCACTCAAAGCCTAGTTTTCGCAAGTTTCATGCCTTTTAAGCTCAAATTTAATATCCCATTGAAATCACAATCTTTTTTTACGAGTAGACCCTTTAAAACATCGCTCATGATGTATATAACAAATGACATATATCTTTAGTCTGTATACAAAAGATGACACCTATTATCTTTAAGGATCAAGAAATTCTTCCATCCCCCTATCTCCCTGTTCCGAGAAATGGTATCAATACCTTGGTGGGCTACTTCAAACCTGGGAACACTTGTGAAGAATATGAAAGTGTGAAAGAGGAGAAGGTCTTTGATGCCCTGGAGTGGCTAGCGGCCATGTGGGTAAAACTACGGTGGTGAGCAGGTGTGACTAGAGTGTAAAGATTGCTAGTGGCGGAGTCTAGGTGCCACCAATACTGGCGATCGACACACCGGTTCAAGGGGAGGGTCTCCGGCTACGCTTCCGTCCCTCCCCTTGAAATCAAACCATCCATGAAGGGGGGTGGTAGGTAAAGGCAAGAGGTTTGGGGAAAGGTAAAGGATTTGGAAATAAATAACTTGACACTTCCAAAAAACTAAGCTAGAATAAACATATGTAACATATTAATAATAATAGACAAATCAGGATATGTTACGTATAGCTGCTATTAATCGTAAGTCGGGCTTTACTCAAGGCACTTATGATTAGTGTTACAAACCGTAATCCGGCAAAAGGGGCAATTTCAGGCTTATAGCCTCCATCCATTGCCTTGCGATATCTGCTATATATCTGGGAATCCTGATTCGACTGTTAATTGAGCATATGATGAATAGATCGATTATGGATTGAAGGATCTGTTCA
>DAOVGH010000016.1 GCA_030672485.1 Desulfobacterales bacterium
CTGTCTTCCTTACGCAAATGGCTATAAAGAAAATGCTAACATTTTAAAACACACCAGATAATCATACATAGAATGAAAAAGATTGCACCCAGAATTCTCTGCTATGCTATACTCCACATACAATCTTATCAAAGCGCCATACCCCACTAATCGGAAGAATTAAAAAAACGCCAGCCAATTTATTCAGAACACGCTTCAGTAAATGTAAATAAAAGTGAAGCTTACATTTAGTGCTTACCACAAAAAAGGAAGAAGGAAACAGCCCTTTAAAGAGATCCTGTTAAAACTCGGTATTAGAGCCAAGCAAGAGGTGATATCGAATTTTGTTAGATTATCTTGAGATTATTTTAGATCTCGTTCATAGCACAGGATTTCATGACTTTTTGGGCCGCAGTTAAACAGGAGGTCAAGGGCCGAAAGATTATGGATAAATTCACCCCACAGCTGGGGATATATAGGGGTGAGAGGGGTAAGAAAATGTAGCTTTATCCCCGCACGAGAAAACAATTCGTGATCGAAATGCTTTTCCGCACACCTCTGGGCCAGATAGTCAGATGAGCCCATTTTACGGCAAATCTCAATCAGAAGCTCACTCCGCTTACCCTTGATACCTAGACTAGATTGCAAAACGAGTGGTGTATCAATCATTAGATGTTTTTTCAGATACTGGATTATATCCATATTTAGATCGATGAGTTTGTCAAATTTCTCTGCAAAGATCTCAGAGATGAAATCCAAGTGCTCTTTGAGATAGGGGGCATTGGCATAGGAAGTCTTTAAGCTGACCAAATGTTTTTTTCTCCAGTTCCCTTCAGGACATATTGATACCTCTTTGATTTTCTGTAGGCCCAATCCCTTCCTCCATACAGGGATCGTAATCCATAGGGTTCCTTGGTCGTTCTTAAAGCGATTTCTGGTTATCCAGGTTGTCCTCTGAGGGAATTGAACATCATCCAGAATAACCATTACGTCAGAAAGATCGGCCTTCAGAAAGAATCCAGGAAATGGGGCAAAGAATGGTTGGTAGGTAGATACAATCATTTTCTCCCTTTTCCAAAGCTTAGCTCTTCATGAGGGATTGAACCTCAGCAAGTTCATCGGTTGTGTTGATGTTGAGAAAGGTCCTGCTTGGGGAACCAAATCTCCTGATCTCATCTTCCTTAACATACCTGACTGGTATGTGGTCATAGAAAAGCCTGATCTGGTAGCGTTTGGAGTCAATAAGGTCCCTGATAGGCCCCAAACAGGATCGGGCATAGATAGCATGGAGGGGTTCTATTTCATTGGCCACCATGGGAACCACGGCTGCATAGTTATTCTTTATGCTCACCATATAACGAACTAATTGCCTGTTAATAGATGGCATATCACATGCAACGAAAAACCCCGCCTGGTCAGATATACTCATCAGTCCCGTGTATATCCCACCTATGGGACCTAATCCCTTGATAAGATCCTCCACTATTGGTATTCCCAGATACTCATAGTCCTTCCTTTCATTGGTAACCAGGATGACTCGTTGAAAGATCTTTTTCATTTCCTCGGTCACCATATCGATCAATCGGATGCCACCGATCTCGAGGAAGGCCTTCTTTTGACCAAGGCGTTCACTTGATCCACCGGCCAGTATCACACCTGTGATGGAATTGCAGGGATTTCTTTGCCCGGATTCCTCTTTCATAATAGCCACAATCTGACTCGTTTCTATGTATACACAAATCCCTTTGGTTCGTCAAAATACAAAGCAGGATGGGATTTCTCATGGGATTTTCTCTCGTACGGATCAGTACCAAGCACCAACTTTGGAGATCTGAGAAATTTCACCGTGGCCCTTGCCTGGCATTGTAAAGGACTGGGGGGAGGATATGGCAAAACCCCATAGATATTGTGTTTGCCGTAGTTTGGTTTCAAATATATTGTGTTTTTAACTATTATCTTGGCAGTAGCCCGGTAACCTATTGACATAAAAGGTGTTTTATGTCATACAGGGTATGATTTTTCAATAGAGCCTGAGGCATAAAGCAACAGAGGGCGAATTGAGCAGAGACGATTTAATACATTTGGAAGGCGTGGTCACGCGGATGTTAGGGGGAGGAACTATGGAAATTGAGTGCGACAAAGGACTTAAGGTTACTGGCGTGCTTTCCGGTCGAATGAAGAAGCATAAAATAAGGGTAGTAGTCGGGGACAGGGTCCAGATTAGTGTTTCTCCTTATGATACCGCACACGGCCTAGTCACCTACCGCCTGAAATAAGATCTCCCACTCTTTCAAGAGGGACCTATATTTCTACTTGAAAAAGCAAAGATCTCTCCCTGAAACGGGGTTATTGCGCAGGAGCTGTTTAACCAATTGCCTGGAATATCAATCTCCTGTGCCTTTTTCCGTTATCAAAATCTACCAGGATAATCTGTTGCCAGGTGCCGGTAGCCGGCTTATTGGCCATGAAGGGTACTGTGAGAGAGGTCTTACATATCGCTGATCTAACATGAGAGAAGCCATTTCCATCACCCCACCTTAGATCATGCCTGTAATCCATGGCTTGAGGGATCAGCCTTTCAAAGGCATCCTTTAAGTCCTCTATTACACCTGATTCAAATTCGATAGTCGTTACCCCAGCGGTGGAGCCAGGAACGAATATGTTAACAGAGCCTTCAGAGAATGGTAGTTCTCTTACAAAGTCAGCCACCAGTGGGGTGATATCGTGGACATCGCTAAAGCCTTTTGTCGCTATTTCAACTTCTTTGGTTACAACTGCCATAACACTATCTCCTCTAGTTTAAGTGCCTAAAGTGAGCTAAATCAGCCTCAGGCTGATAAAGTGCCCGCCCGCCTCGTCCCGCAGAGCGGGACGGGCAGGCCTAAAGTTTAAAGTGAATACAACCTGTAACTCATACTCATCCTATCACTCCCTGGCCCAGACCCCTGGCCCAGACCTGGTATGTCAAGATGCGGTGATGGAAAGTGAGGCATTGATAAGCAATGAAAACAGTTGCATATCCACATCCCGTCGCACCAGGGCAGGCTGGCTTACAGGGCCGGAGTTCCACAGACTCCACTTCCGAAATATTACAGCGACAGTAGCGCATTCCAGGCAAGTCGCGCCAGGGCAGGCCAATACCCCAATTGGGGCGAAGCCCCTAAGTTCCCCCTTTTTTCAGGATAAGAAGGCATCTCTTTCCCTCCGTTTCTGGGAGAGTGTAGGGGATTTTCTTACTAATCCTGAAATGTAATTCCTCCATCAACCCTTCACTATCTTTAATCTCTTGGTCAACCCTTGATCCCTTGAAGGTTACCAAAAGGCTGCCTGGCTCAAGATAGGAGGAACAGATGCTCAATGTTTTTCTTAAAGGTGCGAGGGCACGGGCAGTGACGATATTATAGAAAGGCAATAGTGTCGGCAGATCAGTCCTTTTTTCTGCACGACCCCTATATGCCTCAATACGCTTGAGGCCTAATTTTCTGATCGTATCCTTTAAGAAACTCACCTTTTTGGCCTTTGATTCGATAAGATGGACCTCGA
>DAOVGH010000049.1 GCA_030672485.1 Desulfobacterales bacterium
AGAAATCAAGGGATTGCATAAAAAGGGTCAACCTGTACTGGTTGGTACAATATCAATCGAAAAATCAGAGATGTTGAGTAAGATGCTAAAAAAAGAGGGCATCAAACACCAGGTCTTAAATGCCAAAAACCATGAAAGAGAGGCCGAAATCATTGCCCAAGCTGGACAAAACGGAACTGTCACTATATCCACAAATATGGCTGGCAGGGGAACCGACATAGTGTTAGGTGATGGCGTACCAGGACTGGGTGGGTTGCATGTACTTGGCACAGAGAGGCATGAAAGCAGAAGGATTGATAATCAACTGAGGGGACGTTCAGGGCGGCAGGGAGACCAAGGTTCTTCGCGGTTTTATCTCTCCCTGGAAGATGACCTCATGAGGATCTTCGGCTCAGAAAGAATTGCCTCGGCTATGGATAGGCTTGGCATGGAAGAGGATCAACCAATAGAACACCAAATGATCTCAAGGGCAATTGAGGGAGCCCAGAAAAGGGTTGAGGGTATCAACTTCAACATCCGGAAAAATCTTCTTGAGTATGACGATGTGATGAACCAACAACGAAAGGTTATCTACAGCCAGAGGAGACAAATACTAAGAGGAGATATCCTTAAGGAAACCCTTAAGGATATGATTGACGAGTTGGTAGAGGCTGCCGTTTTAGATACCACGGATCCCAAAGTCTTTCCAGAGGAATGGAACCTAGGCCCACTTTCAGAATATATGTATAATGTATTTGGCTTCCTGCCCCAATTCTCCAAAGGAGAGATAAAGGATCTAACCCAGGCCACCTTGATAGATAGATTAAAACAGGAGGCCTTGGATCTCTATGAGAAAAAAGAGGAAGAAATCGATCCCCAATCCTTTCATTTTCTACAAAAAATGGCCATGTTGCAGGCAATTGATGAACTTTGGATGGACAACCTTCTGGCTATGGACCAGTTAAAAGAGGGTATCGGCCTGAGGGGGTACGGCCAGATGGATCCCCTTAAGGAGTACCAGAAAGAGGGTTACAGCATGTTCATCACAATGGTAGAAAAGATTAAAGAGCATACCCTCAGGACACTCTTTAGGATCAGGGTAGCCCTCCAGGAACAACCTTCCGATGCAATTCCAAAAAGGGAAATGGTCCTGAGTCATGGAGGCAATGGAGGCAGCACCCCGGTCAAACGGAAAACACCTAAGATAGGTAGAAATGATCCCTGTCCGTGCGGAAGTGGGAAAAAATACAAACGCTGCTGCGGTGGATGAAAAAGGACAACAACTATTCGGTTCCAGGATTTCTTGCCTCTGCCGTTTCTGCTGGCCTCAAGAAAAACGGCAAGATGGATCTTTCCCTGATCTTTTCCCAGAAGAAAGCGGTTGGAGCAGGGGTATTTACGACTAATAGGGTTAAGGCCGCCCCTGTTCTATTGAGTCAGGAAAGGATCAAGAAGGGCTTGTTACGAGCGGTTATTGCCAATACCGGTTGTGCAAATGCCTGTACTGGTATTCAAGGGTTAAACGATGCCATTCAGACAGCAGATATAGTTGCTAAGGGATTAGGGATCCACCCAGAGGAAACGGTTGTCGCCTCAACAGGAGTTATCGGGTCCTATCTGCCATTCAATCTGATAGAAAAAGCCATTCCAAACCTCATAAAGAATCTCTCCCCCGATGGATTTAGGTCAGTTGCCGAGGCCTTGATGACTACGGACTCGTTTCCCAAAATGAGCTACTTTAAAGGGAATGTTGGCGGGTGCCCCTTTCACTTATTGGGACTGGCCAAGGGAGCTGGCATGATCATGCCAAATATGGCGACAATGCTTTCTTTCCTCATTACAGACATACATATTGATTCCGAGACCTTATGGCCTATTTTTGGGTCAGCTGCTGAGTGCACCTTCAATCGGATCACCGTAGACGGGGAGACGAGCACCAATGATATGGTTTTGATTATGGCTAACGGGGTTGCGGGAAATACAAGGTTAGATAGATCACACATAAAGGAGTTTGAAAGGGGCTTAACAGATGTTATGGGGGAGCTAGCTTATATGATTGCCAAAGACGGCGAGGGTGCTACCAAGGTAATCGAAATTGAAGTGCATGGCGCGGCAACAAAGGATGATGCAAACACAGCCGCCAGATCAGTCGGCAACTCTAATCTTGTCAAAACAGCTGTCTTTGGCCAGGATCCTAACTGGGGAAGGATTATGGCTGCCCTTGGTAGCTCAGGGATTAAGATGGAGCAAGATAAGGTTCAGATCTGGATAGATGGAATCAAGGTAGTGGATGGGGGCCTTATGACCAGCGAACAAGAAGAAAGAAAGGCAGCTGAAAAAATGAAAAACGAACAGCTGACAATCACCATTAACCTCAATCAGGGGAGATGGAAAGACAGGATAATTACCTGTGATCTAACATATGATTATATAAGGATTAATGCCGGCTACAGGACATGAAGTGCCTAAAGTTTGAAGTGAGCCAAAGTGCCTAAAGTTACCAAAGTCTGAAAGCCCAGAAGAACCCAATGAAAGATAATCAACAAACAAGCCTGATTACAGGAGTAGCTGGTTTTATTGGCTTTCATATGGCCAGATCACTACTTGAAAAAGGTGATAGGGTAATCGGCATAGATAACCTCAATACCTATTACGATGTCTCATTAAAAAAGGCCAGGCTCGAACAGATTATCTCTCATCATAATTTCACGTTCTATCACGAAGACATCAACAATCTCGGTGCCCTCAAGACAATATTCTCTCACCACCACATAGATAGGATCTGTAACTTGGCAGCCCAGGCTGGCGTAAGATATTCAATCCAAAACCCCTTTATCTATCAGGAGAGCAATATAAAGGGATTTCTTAATCTATTGGAGATGGCCCGGCAATTCCCTGTGAATAACTTCGTTTTTGCCTCCTCATCATCTGTCTACGGGAATAACAAAAAGCTGCCTTTTGCTGCTGAGGACAATGTTGATACCCCAATTTCCCTCTATGGAGCAACCAAAAGGGCTAACGAATTGATGGCCTACGCTTACAGCCATCTCTTTAAGATCCCTTTAACCGGGCTCCGTTATTTCACCGTCTATGGGCCATGGGGAAGGCCAGATATGGCCCTCTTTCTTTTTGCCAGGTCTATGCTGGATGGGAGACCGATAGATATCTATAACTTTGGAAAAATGAAAAGGGATTTCACTTACATAGGTGATATTGTGGATGGAACCATCTCCGCCCTCAGGAACCCTTTTAGATACGAAATATTTAATCTTGGTAATTCGAAGGTTGTGGAGCTGATGGAACTGATAAACATTATTGAGGAGGAATTGGGGATAGAGGCAAAGAAAAACTTGCTTCCTCTTCAGCCTGGTGATGTCCCTGAAACATATGCTGATATAGAAAAGACAAAGAAGATGTTAGGCTTTAACCCCAAAACTTCAATCAGGACAGGCATTAGAAAATTCCTTACATGGTATAAGGATTATTATGAGATAAACTGACATCCAAACCAAAGGCCTTTTCCTTCTTCATCAATCATATCTGCTCATGTAAAACAACAACATCCTAGATCTTTTTACTTCCCGCAAGGGGGGTCACGGGGAAATTCCTAATCATTTCTTCGTCTTCGGATCATTTCATTGACTTTATACGCAAAAGATAGTAAATGGCTAAAGATTTAGTCGAATATTGATAATTGCATATTTTCGTTATGTATGCCATAAACGTTGGGAGTCGAAACTGTCGATCTTAAGCGCAGCATAATATCCTGGGTAGATGAATCAACATGCTTTCCATGTTGCTGAAATAGCCCATGTAAAGCCAAAACTATAAAGAGTGGAAAAAACATCCAAAATAATCACAGTTGTAGTGATAAGCCTTTTTCTTATAGGTTTCTTTCTGGGTATATATATAACGGTTGATGAAAGAATACCAGACAATGCGGTAGTTGTTGTAACCTTGGAGGATGAGCTCTACCATTCTATTCACTTTGATTATATCTGCGTTGCTGGCAAAACAGCAAAGACTATGCTCCTATCTAATGCAAAGGAGAAAGGTTTCAAACCAGACCCACATTGCCAAGATCTCGGCTATTTTAGGGGTAACACCCTCTTTCTCTACCAAAGTGTCCTCTCAAACCTTGGGATACAATACAACAGCCGGTGGGATGAGAACGGTGACTGGCTATGGTAAAGCCCAAATCATTACTCCCTGCCCCTCCATGATACTACCCAATAAGAAGAGACAAGAGAACTTCTTGACTTGCTTCGTGTTTTTTGGCTAGACTTCTCATAGCATCTTTGCAACCAACCGACGCCCACCAGCACCGAGGCTGCTAGGTAGTTCACATGGGAATCCCCAATATCGGCGCCTTTCCTTGATCCAACAGGTGATCTTGCTGGGGGTGAGATAATATGGCTGCTGTTGTGCTTCTTCTGTTAAAAATCTTGGAAAAGAGGATATGCCAAGCTTAGATGTCATAACCAATGATGGCCGAAGGTCTAGCTTTCAAATCGAACAAGAAAAGATTACCATAGGGAGGAGTAACGATAATAGTCTTATCCTTTCTGATGAAACCGTTTCTCGTTACCATGCCGAGATAACAAAGACAAAGGACGGCTATCTTTTAACGGACCTGGGAAGCATCAATCACACAAAGGTAAATGATGAAAAAATTCGGAGTGTTCTCCTGAGACACCATGACAAAATAAAAATCGGCCGCTCGAGCCTGATATTCTTAGCCAAAGAAGAAGAAAAAGTATCCCCCGAGGACTCCCTTATCCTGACAACAGATAGTGATTATGAAAACCAGTCTAAACAGATACTGAAAAGCCTTTCAGAGAGTGGTGCGGCTGACTCTCAAAACCTGTTAGTTTCTTTAGAAGATATACAAATCCCAGAAAAGGCCGCCTTTCCTCCTCCAGAAAAAACTCAGACCCAATTAAAGAGAAGTAACAAAGTGCTTTGGTTGCTTTTCGAGATCAGTCGCCAGTTGAATTCCATCACTGATTTCAGGGAACTCCTGAAGAGAATAATGGATCTTATCTTCAGGGTCATTGATGCTGATTACGGCTTTTTGATTCTTACTGGAGATGGAAAAGAAGATCAACTCCCTCCTGTAGTAGTCAAATACAGAGATGACCGAGAAAGAGATAGGGGAAAATTAAAGGTCAGTCGGACTATTATTCAGAAAGTAATACATGATAAAGATGCTATTTTAACATCAAATGCTATGGCCGATTCA
>DAOVGH010000042.1 GCA_030672485.1 Desulfobacterales bacterium
TAATGATAATAAGGCCAGGTCCCTTCGTGCTTATCACCCTTCCCAACCGAAAGATAACACCCCTCTCATACTCTCTCAGGACCTTGATGGCTGCACTCAGAAAGAGTATAAGAAATACTATTGCAAGGATATAGAACATAATGGCCTCCTTTTAGTGTTTGTTGTGTTCATCATGTTCAAAAAACTACTTCTCCTTTTTGACTACCAGCTCAAGGCCCCTCGAGCCAATAATCCGTACCTTTTCTCCTTCTTCAGCAACCTCTGCACTGGTAGCCTTCCAACGCTCCCCGTGGGCAAAGATTAACCCAACGGGGTCTATTCTTTCCTCTACAACACCAATCTCACCAAGCAATCCCTCTATCCCTCCTTTTGGTTGCCTCCTATAGGCCCTGAATGCCAAAAAGGCGATTCCAATAAAAAAACCACCTATTAGAACAGTAGTGGGCATTATGAGTTTCAAGGAAACCCTGATATTCTCAAAAAGCATCACCGACCCAAGGATCAGGGAAATGAGACCGGCCACAGATAATAGGCCATAACTTGAGACCTTTATCTCTGCTATAAAGAATATAATGGCCAGGGCAATGAGGAGAAGCCCGGCATAGTTTACCGGTAACGTCTCGAATGCAAAGAAGGCCAATATAAGTGAAATAGCACCTATAACGCCTGGAAGGATGGCACCAGGATGGGCCAGCTCAAAATAGAGGCCTGCCAGTCCAATCATCATAAGGATATAGGCTATATTCGGATCGCTTATAGTCCTTAGTACCCTATCCCTCCATCCTGGGGTAAAATATATCAGTTTCAGCCCCTCAGTCCCTAACTTTACCTTGCTGTTGGCCAGTAATATCTCCCTGCCGTCTAAGAGGCTTAGAAGGTCATCTAAATCCCTGGCCATGAGATCGACAACCTTATTTTTGACTGCTACGTCTCCTGTTATACTCACACTTTCCCTGATAGCCTTCTCAACCCAATCCTCATTCCTTCCCCTCTCTTTTGCAATACTCCTGGCATAGGCAACCATGTCATTAACCACCTTCTCGGACATGGTTTTGCTAATCTCCTTGCCGCCTGCACTGACAGGATGGGCTGCCCCTATGTTTGTTTGAGGGGCCATAGCTGCAACATGGGCCGCTATCGTAATCATTACTCCAGCTGAGGCTGCCCTTGCCCCCCTTGGGGCAACGTAAACCACAACCGGCAGCGGAGCGTTCAAGATAGCCTTCACAATGCTCCTCATAGACGGATCAAGACCACCGGGGGTATCAAGCCTAATAATAACCAAGGCGTGTTTGCTGGTTTCAGCCTGTTTCAGGCCTCTTGTCACAAACTGGGCTGTGCCGGGGTTAATAGTACCCTCAAGCTCAATCACCATGGCAGTATTCTGTTCGCCCCAGGCACAATGGGCAGATAGGCCCACGGTGAGGGCGCTAAGAAAGATGACAAGAAGAGATTTGCTAATCTTTGTTTTAATCTCTCGACTCCCTCGGATCTTTTAACCTTAACTCTTTCATTATTTTTTGCATATCTTCCCAAACCTGCCTCTTGGCCTGCGGATACCTCAATAGATATGCTGGGTGATAGGTAGGCATAAGGGCAATACCGAGAAAGTGGTGCCATTGACCCCTGTCCCTCGTTATCCTGAAATCCTTGTCTACCAGGCTCTGAGCAGGTACCCTGCCGAGGGCACAGATGATCTCCGGCCTAATTAGAGAAATCTGGGCCTTTAGAAAGGGGAGGCACGTCACTACCTCATCCCGCTCCGGATCCCTGTTACCCGGAGGGCGGCATTTGACTATATTACAGATATAGACCTCTTCTCTTGTTAAACCCATAGCCTTTATGATGCCGGTCAGCAGTCTGCCTGCCCGGCCTACAAAAGGTCTGCCTGCTACATCCTCCTCCATGCCAGGGGCCTCACCAACAAAGACAAGTCTGGCATCAGAGGGTCCCTCACCAAAGACAATATTTTTTCTTTCTTTGCTAAGCTTGCACCGGTCACAATTACCAACAAAATCCTCCAACTCCTTAAGGCTACTGCCGTAGAAGTCTTCCCCTGAGGGTGCTACGTCCATTTGAGGCCCTGTTCTAAGATAATTTCGAGTATTGCTAGAGAGAAAAGGGGCATCAAGTCCAATCTCCTGACTGTTTATCAGCTGCCTTCTTATCTGTCCCACCAAGTCGGCTACCTCTTCTCCTAAACTCATTCTATCCTCAACCCCTTTATCTTGTCGAGTATTCTATCTGCAACTTCCTCCTTTGACATTAAGGGAACTGTTTCCTCGTTTCCCGCTCTATCAATCATCCTGACCTCGTTTGAGTCAGCAGCAAACCCCCTATCTTCCCTCGAGACATCGTTAACCACAATCAAATCCAGATTCTTCTCTTTCATCTTGTCCGTTGCGTTTGCCGTGTGATCAGTAGTCTCCGCGGCAAAACCCACCAGGCTGATATTTCCCTTATTCTTGCCAAGCTCTGCTAGGATATCTGGGGTGGGTATCATTTCTACCGTCATAGGCTCCCTTTTTTTCTTTTCCTTTTGTTGCGCCTTTCTCTGGGGCCTGTAATCGCATACTGCTGCTGCCTTGATAACCACATCCCTGTCCCTATAGTTATGTAAGACCGCCTCCCTCATCTCCTCAGCTGTCTTAACCTTAATCATTTGTATCCCCTGAGGTGGATCAAGATGAGTTGGCCCGGTTACCAACGTGACCTCTGCCCCCCTCCTCCGTGCAGCCATTGCCATTGCATAGCCCATCTTACCGGTGGACCTGTTGGTCACGATCCTTACCGGATCAGAATACTCAATTGTTGGACCTGCTGTAACAAGGACCTTCAATCCCTCCAGATCATGATCGCTAAGGAGATACCTTATCTCTTCCATAATAATTGAGGGATCTGGAAAACGCCCCGCCCCTATTGCCCCCGAGGCTAACATACCTTTTTCCGGTTCCATCACTGTGAAATCCCTCTCCTTCAAACTGATGATGTTGGCCTGGACGATACTGTTTGAAAACATCTCCTTATCCATAGCCGGACAGATCAGAACCCTAGCAGTGGCCGCCAAGATCAGGGTAGAAACGAAATCGTCTGCGAGCCCGTGGGCAATCTTTGCCAAGAGATTTGCCGTAGCTGGTGCAATGACTATCAGGTCACTCTCTTGGCCCAATGATATGTGATCTATTGAAGTGCCAGGCTGTGAAAACATATCCCATATTACCTTATTGCCGGAGAGCGTTTCAAATGTGAGAGGGGTTACAAACCTTGTGGCGTTTGCGGTCATTACCACTTTTACAACCGCACCCGCCTTTCTTAAGTGTCTTACCAACTCAGCAGATTTATAGGCTGCTATGCTTCCTGTTATACCGACTACTACCTTTTTCCCGGCTATATTGCACATGGCAAGCGCTCTCGACCACAATGGATTGGTTCTATATCAGTATCTTATAATTTAATTATATTATACATAATTTTCATTAAAAGAGAAAACCTATGTTTTGGCAACAAAAAACTATACATTTACCTTTGAAAGATCTGCTCCTCTATTATGGATAAGGAATAGGAGTTGGCAGGATATGATGATCAGGTTTAGCCACTCAATAGGAGAAAAAGGTCATGTTTCTTAATACCATGAAATCTTATTGTCTTTAATCTCGATTTACGGCCGGACATAATCTCTATCTTCTCCTTAGCCAGCCTTAGACGCTTAGATAATAATAGTATCAGATCCTGATTTGCCAAACCATCAACAGGGGCCGATTTTACCTTTACCCTTAAGATATCCCCCTCAAAACCTACTATCTTGTTCATGGATGAGCGGGGTAGTAATTTGACCTTAAGAACAGGATCACTCACTATCTTGGGCCAATCCGGCCTGCGAACTGGATTAGACTGTCAACCACAAAGGTTTGAAAGAAGATAATAGCCAGGATAACAATAACAGGTGAAAAATCGAAACCACCAAAATTTGTCGGCAACCTCCTCCTTATACTGTAAAGAACAGGTTCGGTTGTAGCATACAAGAACCTTACAATAGCATTGTAAGGATCAGGGTTCACCCAGGAGATTATGGCCCTGCCAATAATAATCCACATATAAATAGTCAAACCTATGTCCAATATCTTGGCAACGGCTGTTAAGAAATTAGCTAAGATAAACACCCTTCCTCTCCAGATAGATAAAGATGTTAGAGCAGGTCATAAGCCGGGTTCT
Organism: Desulfobacterales bacterium; assembly: GCA_030672485.1. Taxonomy (GTDB): domain Bacteria; phylum Desulfobacterota; class DSM-4660; order Desulfatiglandales; family B25-G16; genus JABXJZ01. The sequence continues at coordinate 4,213 of DAOVGH010000042.1, forward strand.
GTTTCCCGTATCGGTCACCCTATACGGGACAATGGCCATTCATCTAGCCCCAACATTGCTATTGGGATCAAGCGACCTACCCTGGGACTCGGACGGGCCACCCTCAAACGTCCCTCTATTTGGTCTTGCTCCGGGTGGGGTTTGCCAAGCCTCCGATGTCACCAACGGAGCGGTGAGCTCTTACCTCGCCTTTTCACCCTTACCTCATCAGATAGACCAGCCTCTGATAGGGCGGTATATTTTCTGTGGCACTTTCCTTCCCGTCACCGGGACTCCGCGTTACGGAGCACCCTGCCCTGTGGAGCCCGGACTTTCCTCCCTTCTATGCAAAACATAGAACAGCGACCATTTGTCCTGCTCTAACATCAACTTCAGAATTGTTCTCAGCCAGCGTGCCTAAGGTTTACTGTAAGGCAAACACAGAAAACTCAACGGACTCAAGAGGCTACTGACTGTTATTGCCTCCCCAATAGATAATCCTATTGCAATTGGGACAATTCAGCAGTGAATCTCCTCTAATCAGGTCATTATACTGCTGAGGAGGAATACCTAAGTGACATCCCTGACAAACGAAATCTTTCACTCGAGCTACTACCTGGCCTCTTAAATACATCCTTAAGCTATTATATCTCCTCAATAGATCCTGATCAACTTTTTCAGACAACGCGCTCATTTTCTCGTTGAGAGATTGAACCTCCTTATCAAGCTCTCTCATCCTCTGTGAAAATTCTTTTTCCCTGCCCTTATATTCTTTTTGAGATTCCTCCCACCTAATATTATTATTGGCACATTCCTTTTCCTGGATCTCGATCTCCTCCATGCATTCTATCACCATTTCTTCCTTTTGGAAAATAAGTTCCTTAAGCCCCGCAATCTCTTTCAAGACTGCCTCATATTCCTTGTTTGATTTGACCTCGTTAAGCCTCGACTTGCTTTTCTTGAATTTAGGCTCCATCTCCTCTAGCTCCCTTTCAACTTTCCTTCTGCCTTCTTTCAGCTCTTCAAGCGTTGATAAATCCTGGTCCATGGCTTTTCTTAAAAGATCAAGGTCCCCTTTTAATTTTTCAATCCGTCTAGGGGTCTCTTCTCTTTCCCTTTTTATATCATCAAATCGAGTATCAATTGCCTGTATCATCAAGAGTACCTTGAGTTTTTCATCCAATTTCGCACCCTACATAGTCCGTCTTCGGCGGACAAAATGAAAGGGCGTCCCCTTTTAAAGAGGCGCCCTCTGTTTCCAGACAAATGTTGCGAAAGACACCCATCGGCAGCGGAGCATCTTTTCTTATCCTATAAAAAGCCTTGGTGGGCCCACCTGGCCTCGAACCAGGGACCTACCGGTTATGAGCCGGTGGCTCTTCCAACTGAGCTATGGGCCCCCTTCTTCACATCGAATTATGCTAACTGAATCAAGTCTTGGATGTCAAGGGAAATAAAGGGGTTTGAAGCCCTGCTTACTATTCAGTAAAGCTCTCCAATACCTTCCTTCTCCTTGGATGTCTCAGCTTCCTTAAGGCCTTAGCCTCTATCTGCCTTATTCTCTCTCTCGTAACACTAAATTCCCTTCCTACCTCTTCCAGGGTATGATCGGCCTTTTCGCCTACCCCGAATCTCTTTCTGAGTACCTTTTCCTCTCTGGGCGTAAGGCTAGTCATCACCTTTCTCGTCTGCTCACCTAAGTCGAACTTGGCAACCGCCTCAACTGGGGACATTATCTTCTTATCCTCGATGAAATCTCCTAAATGGCTATCTTCTTCTTCGCCAATGGGTGTCTCCAGGGAAATGGGCTCTTTGGCTATCTTTAAAACCTTCCGTACCTTTTCCAGAGGAACCCCCATCTTCTCTGCAATCTCCTCCGGGCTTGGCTCCCTGCCATGCTCTTGAACCAGGCTCCGTGAGATCTTAATAAGCTTGTTAATCGTTTCTATCATATGAACTGGTATCCTTATCGTCCTTGCCTGATCGGCAATAGCCCTTGTTATGGCCTGCCTGATCCACCAGGTAGCATAGGTGCTGAATTTATATCCTCTCTGATACTCAAACTTATCCACCGCTTTCATCAAGCCGATATTCCCTTCCTGGATAAGATCAAGGAATTGAAGACCTCTATTGGTATATTTCTTTGCGATACTCACCACCAATCTAAGATTAGCCTTTATGAGCTCATTCTTAGCGGCCTTTGATTTCCTCAAACCGGCACCTATCTCCTTACCCAACCTCCTCAACATCTTTAAGGACATAAATGTCCTATCCTCCATTTCATCAATACGGTCCCTGGTTTCCCTCATTTGAGCTATTACGGATGAAACTTCTTCTTTTGGCAAATTCAAGGCCTTGACCTTCTCACCACCTCCTTCGGCGGTTGATAATTCCTCCAGGCATTCCTCTAAATAAGACACTGATTTTCCGCCTGCCTCTAACAGACAATCAGCCAACCTTCTTCCTAGGTCTTCCAAACGGTCAAGGGTTTCCTTAAATCTTTCGGCCATCTTCTGAATATGCACCTTTTCCATTCTAAATGACTTCATCATCCCGAAGATCTTCTCTTGCTTCTCATCAATGGCAGCATTTAATCTCTTTCTTTGAGCTGAACTACAATGATCCTTCAGATCCTTCCGAAAGGTACAGATTTCCTCATCCAGGGTCTTTATCTTATTTATGATGTTGAGCAAGAAATCCCTTCTCCGACCGATTTGATGGAAACTATATTCATCCTCTATATCATTGACTATATCCCTCACCTTCAGTGTTCCAGCTTCTAAATCGCCACCTAACTCTGCTATATACTCTATGCCTATACGACATCTAATGAGGGCGTCCAGTATCTGGTTTTCGCCTGTCTCGATCCTCTTTGCTATCTCCACTTCCCCTTCCCTGCTTAGCAAGGAAACAAGCCCCATTTCCCTCAAATATATCTTGACCGGATCATATGTCTTTTTAGTGAACTCCTCCTCGACTTCACTAAGTGCATTCTTTCTTTCTTTTCCCTCTCCCTCCTCCTTCTCGGGCTTCTTAACCTCTTCAATCTGTTCACCGGCAGGTTCGTTTACTACCTTGATATTCAAATCTTCAAACATCTGCAAGAGATCATCAATCTCTTCTGACGATATTATGTCATCGGATAGATCCTCATTCAGCTCCTGGTAGGTAATGTAACCCTTCTCCTTACCGATGTTAATGAGCCTCTTTAAGTTAATCTCGTTACCATTTTTTACCATCTATAACCTCCCCTATGAAGAATTAGTTACTTTTGTTCACTAAATCGAGATCTTGCTTTGCCCTGAGTAGTCGATTTAGCATCTCCATATCGCCTTCAGCCTTAGCATGGCTGATGGATTGAGAGATCTTAATTTTTGCTATCTTTTTGGCAAACTCACTTACGGCTTGGTTAACCAATTCCTTGGCATAGAAAGACTTAGACATTGAAACAACTCTAAGTTGCTCCCTTGCTCCGGGGCTATCAAGGAATTCTTCGATCCCATCCAGGCCTCCTCCCAAGGGAAATTGCTCTATCAAGACCCTGATAATCTCAATGATCTCTGGATCAGAGACAAACAACGCCCATTCCTTATCCTTGAAGGCATCTATTGTCTCAGGATAATGGACCAAGAGGTTTAGAAATTGTAGATCAGAGCCATATCTTCTTGGATCTTGATCCAAAAGAAACCTGCCCTTAAGCCGAGAGCTATCCCTCCTTTCCGACCTATTGTTCTCCCAATGCCTTAATTCTTGCCAGACGATAGCCTCATTTATACCTGTCTTCTCTGAAAATCTTTGTACATATAAAAACCTGGTAGCCCCTGATTCTAAGTCCTTAAATATAGGCAAAACCTCACGCAATACCCTAATCTGTCCGTCAACCCCGGCATCCATATGGGCTAATGCCTGATCCAGATAGAAATCAAAAATGGGGATCGCCCCTTCTAAAAGCTCTTGAAACTCATCTGAACCATACCTATTTACAAAACTGTCAGGGTCTTCACCTTGAGGAAGAACCAGAACCTTTGCAGAAATGCCTTCATTCAGAAATAAGGGGAAACTTCTCAACGCGGCTAATCGTCCTGCGTCATCAGGGTCAAATAAAACTACTACCTCTTTCGTATATCCCTTTAATCTCCTTATCTGATCACTCGTTAATGCGGTCCCTAAGATGGCAACTACATTTGAAATGCCATGCTGCCTAAGGACCAGCGTGTCCATATATCCTTCTACGATTATTGCGAGACCCCTTTCCCTGATATCTTTAAATGCTGAATCAAGGCCATACAAGGATTCTCCTTTATGATATAGCGGTGTCTCTGGTGTATTGATATACTTAGGCAGGGAATCACCTAAGACCCTCCCCCCAAAACCGATAATCTGATGATTGAGATCAAAGATAGGAAATATGATCCTGTCCCTGAAATGATCATAATAATCTCCGTCTTTCTTAGCCATAAGAAGCCCGGCCTTTGCTCCCGTACCCAGAGAGACATTCTTTGATCTAAGGTAATTGATCAATCCATCCCACCTTTTGACTGCATATCCAAGCTTAAATTTTGAGATCGTTTCTCCGGATATATGCCGTCTCGAGAAATAGTCCCTCCCAGGTTTTCCATCGGCAGACTTTACCAAAATATTGTGAAAATATTCGGCCGCCAGGCGATTTGTCTTAAACAAAAGCTCCTTTAGTTCAGCCTTCTCCCTTTCAGCAGGTAAATTTCCATATCGAGGTAGATCAATATTATAGCGTCCGGCCAGATCCTTGAGCGACTGTGAGAAAGACAGATTATGATAATCCATCCAAAAGGTAAACACATCACCACCCCTGCCACAGCCGAAACAATGATATATCTGCTTGTCCTGATTAACGGTAAACGAAGGTGATCTTTCAGAATGAAAAGGGCACAGGCCAACGTAATTCTGCCCCCTCTTCTTCAGCTGGACATGCTGCCCGATGATCTCGATAATATCTGCAGCCTTCTTTACCTCTTCTTTGGCATCTGATAAATCCATGATTCAAGTGCCTAAAGTTACAAGTGCCTAAAGTGAGCTAAAGTTACAAGTGCCTAAAGTGAGCTAAAGCGATTAAAGTTCAAAGTGAGCTAAATTGCTTAACTATTTTATTTTTTTAAACTTTAGTTCACTTTAAACCCTGGCCCAGCCCTGTCATAAAGGCTTAGTAGACAAATACAAGCACGTACTGGCACATACACTTAGTATGCCGATGAGAGCACATAGCGCCAGGGCGGGCTTTAGCTCACTTTAGTCACTTTCAAAGCTCAACTACTGTTGAGCCATCACTCCCCCCGTCCCTACCTTCTGAGAAAAAATCCTTCACATAGAAGTTTTCCCTCAGATATTCTCTGATAGCCTTTTTTAAGGTCCCTGAACCAATACCATGAACTATCTTTAGTCTTGTACATCCATGAACC
>DAOVGH010000020.1 GCA_030672485.1 Desulfobacterales bacterium
ATTGTGGAGCAGAAGAAATCACAGGCAATTATTCTAAGGACCAGGGATTTTGGTGAGTCTGACCGTGTCGTCACCTTTTTTTCCTCTCTTTACGGAAACCTAAGGGGGATAGCCAAAGGGGCTCGCAGGAGTTCCAAACGATTTGTTAACTCCCTTACAATCTTTTCCTTGGTGGATGTTGAATTTAGAGAGAGAAGAAACAATGATCTTGTTTGGCTCGATTCGTGCGAGTTGATTGACGGCTTCCCTGGAATAAGATCAGATTACAATCTGTTATCGAAGGCCAGCTATATGGTTGAGATGACGGAGATCCTTTTTCCGCTCAATGTGCCGAGTTCTGATATGTTCCAGTTGCTGAGATCTGCATTGGGTTCAATCTCAGATAGGCGCAATACCGAAGAGACGATGGTCATTTTCCAGGCACGGGCAATGAAGATTGGTGGATTTGGCATCAATGTATCTAGATGCAGCCTTTGCGGCAGACCATATAGGGGAAAAGGAAGGGCATTATTCCATCCCCCAGGCGGTTCAATAGTATGTTTGGCATGCAAGAAGGAATCTGTTTTAACCCCCGGAATGGATCCCAATACAGTCCATGTTCTTGAGCAGATTGAGTCCCCTGACCTGTCATTATCCAACACTTTGGGATCTAATGAGGATGTACTGGGAGAGCTTAGAGTGGTTTTAACGGCACATATTGAAAATTGTCTGGGAAAAAGGTTAAGATCTGCTAAATATCTCCAGTCTATGCCTCTCTGCGGACCCTTCTGAATCTCTATCCTTTTTCTGGCTCCTGACCTTCTTGACATCTTTTAGGGCAGGTGGTATTTTTCGCTGAACTTTTTGGCGGGGGACTCTATGACATTTCAGGAACTAGTTATTGCCCTGGAGAGGTTCTGGGCAGACAGAGGATGTCTGATCCAGCAGCCTTACGACCTGGAGGTAGGTGCTGGAACCTTTCATCCGGCTACCCTTCTCAGGGCTTTAGGTCCTGAGCCCTGGTCTGTTTCTTATGTAGAACCTTCCAGGCGCCCGACAGACGGTAGATATGGAGAGAATCCTAACCGTCTGGGGCATTACTACCAATATCAGGTGATCATAAAACCTTCCCCCATCGATATTCAGGAGATCTATCTGCAAAGTCTAGAGGCCCTCGGGATCGATCCCCTGGATCATGATATCCGCTTTGTGGAGGATGATTGGGAGTCCCCCACCCTTGGTGCATCAGGTCTTGGGTGGGAGGTGTGGCTGGACGGCATGGAGATTACCCAGTTTACCTATTTTCAACAGGCGGGCAGCATCAGGTTGGACCCGATTTCTGTGGAAATAACCTATGGCCTGGAAAGAATAGGCATGTATTTGCAGGAGAAAGAGAGCGTCTTTGATCTCTTATGGAACGAAAGGGTTACTTACGGAGATGTCCACAAGAAAGGGGAATGGGAAAACTCCGTGTATTGCTTTGAAATTGCTGATGTAGAGATGCTTCTAAAGATGTTTGACATGTGTGAGCAGGAATCCCTGAGAATATGCGAAAGGGGCATTGTCCTGCCGGCATATGATTACTGCCTCAAGTGTTCCCACATCTTTAATATCCTTGAAGCCAGAGGGGCCATCAGTGTTACGGAAAGAACCTCTTTCATTCGAAGAATTAGAGAATTAGCTAATTTAGTAGCAAAAAATTATTTAGAACAGAGAGAAGAGATGGGATATCCACTGATGAGAGAGAGTGCCTAAAGTGAGCTAAAGTGACTAAAATTAAGGATAAGATATGGATTATGAACAATTCGCTAAGAAATTGAAAAGGAACTCTGAAATTTGCAGCTTGAGTAATCCGTTTGTCAAAAACTTGACTCAACATTCTCGAAGGCAGGGTTACTAAAAGACATATCACAAGATCTGGAATTTCTTTATTTTTTTAATATTAAGCACTTTATAAGGGTTGCAAATAGTTAAATACATGTTTTATTTCCGCTTCAACTTTAGGCACTTTAGTTCACTTTAAGCACTTTAGTTCACTCAAATCAGGGTCCATTTCAGGACTAATAATTACAATCTACCACCTTTGGTGGCGGTAATCTGAATAAATAGTTTAAGAGGATATATGTTTGGTGAATTGCTCTTGGAAATAGGCACGGAAGAGATTCCCTCAGACTACCTTGAAAACGGTTTAAGGGAGCTTAGACGACTGGCAGAATCTTATCTGAGGGATAACCGAGTGCAGATGAAGGGAGGCCTTGATAGCTATGGAACTCCGAGGAGACTGGTTCTGATTGGCAAGGCCATTGCCGGTAAACAGGAAGATACGGTCCAGGAGATGACAGGGCCTCCGAAAAAGGCCGCCTTCGATGAACGGGGAAACCCCACAAAGGCTGCTTTTGCTTTCGCTAAACGGCAGGGAATATCTGTTGATGAGCTACAATTCTTGGAGACACCAAAAGGCGAGTATGTCTACGTTAAGCGTGAAATTCCCGGCAGGCCTACGAAAGAACTTCTATCGGAGGTTTTACCGGCGTTGATTGGGAATATTCTCTGGCCAAAGTCGATGCGTTGGGGAAGTGGGGTGTTTTCCTTTGTTCGGCCGATCCACTGGGTGCTTGCACTTTTCAATGGTGAGACGGTCGCCTTTGAAGTGGCTGGGGTTAGGAGTGGAAATAAAACCAGAGGCCACAGGTTTATGGCGCCCGAGATTATGGAAGTACGTAATCTTCAAGATTATCTTCAAAAAATGAACAAAGGCTCTGTGATTATTGATCAAAGACAGAGAGAGGGAGCAGTGGAAAAAGCTGTGATCGCGGCAGCTAAATCGGTATCAGGTACAGCCATGGGAGACCCCAAGTTGTTGTCCACAGTGACCAATATGGTGGAGTTCCCATCTGCAATTTGCGGTACTTTTGATCGGGTATTTCTTAATCTTCCTGATCCTGTGCTCACAACGGCCATGAAAGAGCATCAGAGGTATTTTCCCATTTGTGACCAAGAGGGCCGATTGATGGCCAATTTCGTAGCAGTCAACAATACGATTGCAAGGGATGCGTCTATTGTTCGAAAAGGGCATGAAAGGGTTCTGCGGGCCAGGCTGGCTGATGCAGGTTTCTTTTTCAAAGCGGACAGGAAAAGGCCCCTCGCAGATAGACTGGAGGATCTGAAGACGGTTATCTATCAAGCCGAGCTGGGAACGTCCTTTGCGAAAGTACAACGTTTCACCAAATTGGCTGAATACCTGGCGAAACAGATAGCGCCGGAAATGATAAATGATGTCGGGCTTGCAGCGAGGCTGTGTAAATGTGATCTGGTTACTGAGATGGTGGCAGAGTTCCCATCCCTCCAGGGTATCATGGGTGAGATATATGCCAGACTTGATGGGTACGCGGAGGATGTCTGTCTCGCTATCTCAGATCATTACTTGCCTGTTCAGGCAGATAGCAGACTTCCTGGATCCCTTATTGGGTCAGTTGTAGGCCTGGCCGATAGGATGGATAGCATTGTAGGATGTTTTGCCATAGGCCTCGAGCCCACCGGAACAGCCGATCCCTATGCGCTCAGGCGGCAGGCCCTGGGCATTATCAGGATTATTAGAAATAAGAAAATTACTATTTCTCTGCCAGATTTCGTTAGGAAATCAGGATCCATTCTGAATGAAACCATTTCATTTGAGGTGGATGAAGCTGCAGGCAAGGTCCTCAATTTTATGAAGGATCGCTTTAAGAATTTGTTGTTATCTGAAGGCATACCTCAGGATTTGATTGAAGCGGTAATCACGGTTGATTTCAGTTTCTTGAATCAGTTAGAGGAAAGAATTGCGGCGCTCAAAAGATTTCGAGATCTTTCCAAAGATTTTGAGCCCTTAGCCATGGCCTTCAAGCGGATCATGAACATAGTAAAAGGTTTTGAGGGCGGCTATAGGGTGGATCCGGATCTATTCGAGGATAAGAGCGAGGAAGATCTGTGGAAGACATTTCAGTCAGTGAAAGATAGAGCCAAAAAGGAGATGGACAGAGAAAATTACTTCGAGGCGCTCAATCTATTGGCCGGATTAAGTGGGCCTGTGGATGAATTCTTTTCTCAGGTAATGGTCATGACAGAAGACAGAAGGGTAAGGGAAAATAGAATCGGAATGTTAAAGGGGCTCAATCAGTTTTTTCTTCAGGTAGCTGATTTTTCTACATGTTCTATCTAATATTCTCGTTTCAGGGAAAGAGATATTTAGCTCAGGTTTGTCTGGGAGAGGGAGTTGTCCTTTAAGAATCTGGTTTTTTCACCAGAAAAAATAGCTCTCCTTGATGTTTAAAGTGGCCAGCAGCTAGTTCCGCATAGGGGTCACTGCCCCAGAAAATGTCTGCCCGCCCTGTACCCTTTATAACCCCTCCAGTGTCTTGATTCAGGAGAAACCGGCAAAAAGGGGTCCATCCAGTTATATTTCCATCTTTTCCCATAATAGGTTTCTGGCAGCGAATGTACACCAGCGCGCCTTTTGGGAACAACCTATCATCAAGGGCCAGAGACCGGCCGGGTGTCAAGGGAACAGCGATATTGCCAAATGGTCCATTATCAAGTAATCGAAAGAAGACGTAAGATGGATTATAATTCAATACCTCGTCTTTGACGTCTGGATGGTCCTTCAGATAAGACTTGATGCGCTCGAGGGATAAATCGTCAGGTTCAATATATCCCCTATCTATCATAAATCTCCCTATACTCCTATAAGGGTGCCCATTTGAGGCACTATAACCAACCCTGACGGTCTCCCCATTTGGTAATCTTATGATACCTGAGCCTTGAATCTGTAATATGGCAATGTCGAGAGGATCCGTTAGCCAGGCGATTTCAAGGTTTCTCCCCTCTAGAACCTTTCCTTCTGCTATGTCATTCCTAGTATAATAAGGAATAAGATTGCGACCATCTATTCTGGCAATAATGCGCTCTCCCTGAAATCTAGGGCGGAAAACCCCCAGATCGATTTTCAACAAATCATCTGGTTTTCTGTAAAGGGGATACCTGTGTATAGAATCAGGCTGAAGATTTCCATTAAGGATTGGTTCAAAGTATCCGGTAAAAAGGACCTTTTTACTTCCCCGATGGCCAGCTGCCTTGTATAGGAAGAATTTGTTTCGTAACTCCCTGTTAAGTGCTTTACTATTGGAATTTCTTTCAATAATGTGCGAAAAGGTTCGTAAGGATCCTCTGATATGTTCAACGGAAAATGTATCGTGCCCGTAAGTAAAGACGTTATCGCCCTTCAGCTTGTTCAAGTATTGCAAACTCCTTTCAATAGCCAGTGCGAGGGAATCCTTGTCCATGTCGTCTTGGAATTCCGGCCAAAAATACCTTACCCTTTTAAGGGCCTTGGCTGGTTCCCTAACCTCTTTTTTGACTAAGGGATAGCAACCGCCGATAATGAGGAGGATTATTGCTCCCAATAGATAACGGTAGGTCTGAGACATAGTCTCCATATTAAATTTAAATCTCGCACAAATACAAGCAAAAAAGCATATGAGATTGTATCAAACAGACACAAAAGATGTGTCCAATTTAACACAGTAATGAGATAAAGAGGTAGATTCGGAGGCTGCTGTCAGTTTCAAAAATCATTAATAATTTCACTTAGTTAATTATGCAAAGTGCCCTCTGTAAGAATTCCCTCAGTTATGGCACATTAATTGCTGGGAAGAACTATGTTTGGCTAAGGAGCTATTTTTCTCAAATGAATCTATTATCCGAGGCAGCAATATGGATTTGAGACAGCGGACAGTGGCACAGGAAATCAGCTGTACGGGAATTGGTCTTCACTCTGGCAAAAAGGCGAAACTCATCGTCAAACCCGCACCACCGAACAGCGGTATAAGCTTTGAACGCGTTGATATATCACCTGGTTGTAGTGTCAAGGCCTCTTTTGATAATGTGGTTGAGACGAATATGGCTACTACTATCGGTTTTAACGGATATAGTATTTCCACAATAGAGCATCTTATGGCTGCCTTTTTCGGTATGGGCATAGATAATGCTTTAGTGCAGATTGATGGTGAAGAAGTTCCTATTATGGATGGAAGTTCTGCCCCTTTTGTCTTTCTCCTTGAGAATGCTGGAGTTACCATACAAGATAATAGTAAGAGGTTTCTCCTTGTAAAAAAGCCAGTCAAGGTTAAGGATGGCAATCGATCTGTTCACCTCTATCCCTCCAATGAATTAAAGATAACATATAAAATCGACTTTGATCATCCCTTAATAAAAGATCAGGCCTATGAGATATCCTTTTCACAATCTATTTTCATCCAAGACATTAGCAGGGCACGGACATTTGGTTTTTTGAAGGACGTTCAGACACTAAAGAATAATGGATTGGCAAGGGGTGGGTCACTTGACAACGCTATTGTTATGGATGAATTCAGGGTTTTAAATGAGAATGGCTTAAGGTATAAGAACGAGTTTGTAAGGCATAAAATCCTTGATTTTATAGGTGATTTGGCCATCCTTGGTGATGTGCTAATCGGACATTTTGTGGTAGAAAGATCAGGGCATTCCTTGAACCAGAAATTGCTTAAGAAATTCATGGCACAAGAGAGCTACTGGGAGGCGGTACGATTTAAGAATGAAGAAGAGTGCGGCAAGATAAGGATCAAGACACCTTCCTTTGGTGCCCTTGATTTAGTCTCTGCATGAAAATAATGCATCATTCCAAAATTTGGTAGATTTCTCCCTCTTATTAGACCTTGCAATCATCCCTCCTTTTTTCTATGATGTCAAAAATATCGCTGTAAGATAGCCCTTTAAGAATCTTTCAGACTGTCTTATGTATTTTTGTCTATGCTAAAGGGCCAAGAGGAGCTTTCGCCAAAGTAGATGAGGAATAGCTCTTCTTTCCACTTTCAGAGTAATATAGAATCTTTTTTCTATATTTATGATGCTAAATAAGGGTTTTCATTGTGCTCTCGTTATCTTACTTCTTTTCTGTATCTCTCCTGCACTTTCTTCAGCAAAACACGAGGCTCGCTTATCGGATATAATTGTCACTAATACCCGGGATGATCTCCTTGTTTATTTTGACGTAAAAGACTGTTTTACTCCAGAGATGAACAAGGCCATCATGAATGGGATTCCAACCAAGTTTACGTTTATTGTCAAGCTATATGAGGTTAGGAATGCATGGTTTGATCGCAAGATAGCAGATATCAGGTTAACCCATGCCATAGAATATAATACCTTGAAAAATGAGTATAACCTTTTCTTGCCAGAACAGAATAACAAAAAGGTAAAAACTAAAGACTTTGATGAGGCCAGAGAACGAATGGCAGACGTAGTTGCCTTAAAGGTGGCTAGGCTTGATAAGCTTAAAAGGGGACTCCATTATCAGCTACGAATGAAGGCAGAGCTTGACAAGATTGAATTGCCTTTTTACCTGGACTATGTCTTCTTTTTTCTATCCTTATGGGATTTTGAGACCGATTGGTATTCAATAATTTTTAGGTACTAAGACCAATGAAAAAACCTTTAGGTGTTAAGAATGAAGATCTGAAGAGGCGTCGGCGAGAAATAGTTATTATAAGCATTATCCTGCCCACTATTGTGCTTCTTACCTATCTGGGAACCAAGATCCTGGGTCTCGGTCTGGAGCTACCGATCGCCGGCAGCATCCTGATCTTTGCATTAATAAATATTAATGTAATCCTACTGCTGCTTCTCCTCTATTTGACCATGAGAAACCTGGTCAAGCTGGTCTTTGAGAGAAAAAGGAAGTTAATGGGCTCTGGTCTTAGGGCCAAGCTCGTTTTTGCCTTTGTAATCCTTTCTCTTCTGCCAACCATAATCATCTTTTTTGTTTCAGTGCAATTTATCTCTCTGTCCATTGAACATTGGTTTAGGCTTCAGGTTGAACAGGCTCTTCAAAAGTCTTTGGAGGTGGGTCAGGACTACTATAACAGAATCGCAGATGAGTCCCTGGCCTTTGGCAATAGCCTCAGTTCCGTAATTACGCATGAAGGATATATGCTGTTATCCAGGTCCGATAAATTGCAGGCATTTATTGAGGAAAAAAGGAGGGAATACAGGGTCACGGCTATCCAGGTCTTTTCATCAAAGTTACTTCCAAGGGCCGTCTCTCATGATAGCAGTGTTGATTTGAAGCCGTTTAAAGATCTGAGCATTGAAGTGCTGCGTAAGAGTTTCAAAGATTCGACTGATATA